>JBBSHC010000093.1:0-8528 GCA_038253425.1 Leptolyngbyales cyanobacterium
CCAGCAGCAGACAATAGAATCCCAAATCACTGGCGTTACGGTAAGTTGCCAGGACACAGCATTCGGTGGTAACGCCTGTGAGCAAGAGGTGAGTGATGCCGCGATCGCGCAACTGTGACTCCAGGGTAGTGCCAATGAAGACAGACTGAGCAGGCTTATCTAGTTGGAGTTCCGTATTGAGAGGGGTAAAGTCGTCTAGCAAAGCAGTGCCGGGTTCACCTCGAACGAGAAACCGCCCCATGTTGCCAGGTGTACCTACTGGGTAGCCTGCATTGCTGTACCGGAGGCGCTTGCTGGGTGAAACATCAGACAAATCAGGTAAGTGACTTTCGCGAGTAAAAATCACCAGCATGTCCTGCTGGCGGCACCAAGCAATGACCTGTTGTATCCGGGGCACGATCGCGCTCACCGATGAAAGGTCTGCGCCTAGATCATGCCCACAGAACCCGTCTGGATGACAGAAATCCTTTTGCATATCGATCACCAGGAGCGCCGTTTGGCTCAGGGTGATCGGAAAGGGATGAGAAACGGTTGGCAGTAACACTGATGATGCCAGTTCAGCACTCATGGGAATTACTTTCTTACTTCGCTTTCATCGCCGTCACATACTCCGAGTCCAACACTTTCGAGAGGTCAGGGATAGTTTGAATCTGTCCCTGATCCTTTAAAAACTCAGCCAGCTTAGTCATTGGCTTCAAAAGCGATTGATCGCTGTTAGTGTTCCCCAACATCGTCACATTGGTTGGCTGATCGGGGATGCGAATGCCTTTAAGCTGCTGATCAAGCTCCTCTGGCGTGATTTTCAGCTTTTTAGCGCCAATTTCTAAGCCCTCTTTGCGGTTTGTGTTGAGAAACTCCACGCCCTTGAGGTTGCCTTCCACAAACGCTGCGATCGCTTTGGGATTTTCCTGTATAAACTTCGAGTTGAAGATATAAAGATCGGCGATCGCGGTGGGCATTTGTTTGGAGCTGTAAATCACTCGTCCATCTTTTTGAGCCGCGATCGCTTTGTCGCTAAAGGGCGAGTAAGAGTAAGCAATCTCAACTTTTCCGGCTTGAAAGGCAGCAGCAGCAGCGTCCGGTGGGGTATTCACCAGCGTCACATCTTTTCCTGTCAGCCCCGCTTCAGCCAGGATTTGCAGCAAGAAGAAATGACCGATGCCACCCAATTCCACCGCGATCTTTTTACCTTTGAAATCCTTAATGCTGCCAATGCTGTTACGCGCCAAAATCGCATCCGCACCTAGAGATGTATCTTCCACCGTCACCACTTTGAAGTCCACTCCCTTTGCTGCCAGGGTTACAGCCTCTGAGGTTACAGGTGCCAACCCGTTAATTTGTCCAGTCGTGAACGCAGGAAACCCCTGAGCAACCGTGTCAAATACTTTGATTTGCAAGTCCAAGCCTAAATCTTTGAAGAATCCTTTCTCCTGGGCAATATAGAGCGGCGTATTGCCAATCCAGGTTGTAATGCCCATTGAAGCTTTCATTGCGCCCGCTGTGCCTGGTGTCGCAGCCATCTGATCCGTCATAGTTGCGGGTGGTTTGGCGCAAGCGTGTAGACCAACACCTGCGATCGCGCCTGTCACCAACCAAAGAGCTTGACGACGGGTCCAACGGTCTGATTTAGAAAAGTTCATCAATCCTGCTGTCCATACGCACTAACGAGAAATTGTGACATTTGTTGCGTTAAGAGAGTGCAACACGCAATACATCAATGCAAACGCGATCGTGTGTTTCGCAATTCTTCTCATTAAAAGACTGTAAAGGAATAATGGCATAGTTTGTAGCCGTCAGCAGTCGTTCTTAAATGCCCTTAAAGCTGTGGAGTCAGGGAAAAGCTGTAGATGCTTGCTTCTGCGAAGAGTAGGCTTTTAACACACTACGAACCTACCGTGGGCACACTCGCTTTGACCCCAAACTCGTGCATCACTGCCTTGGCGATGCTGTCGGTAATTTGGGTTGCCATCCATTCACCCTTGGCGGCACTCGCACCTTTTGCTGATGACAGCACTCCCGATCGCGGCACCCAATGGGTACAGGTTGGGTACATATCGTAGGGTGGAAAGTCGGCAGCTTGGTCGTCTGGAATTTGATCAAGCTGCACCAAGTCAGGGTGGTAGTGGAGCATAAGGGAGGTTTCGATGACAGCAGCGTGTTCTAAGGCAAACCCTGGAAAGCCGTCAGGGAAAACGTGTTGCAGCGTTGCTTCGGTGCAAAAATCCCAGTATTCCAAACGCATGATGCGAAGGGGGTTAGACGATCCGATCGCTCGCATTGCCAGATCGATACCTTCGATGAGAAACCACTGATTTTCGTAGTGACCATCGACAATCACCAGCTTTTTCACGCCATGACGGGCAAACTCGCAAACGACATCACGCGTGATCTGGCTCAGGCTCTGCCCATCTAAGCTCGTCGTACCAGGAAAGTGCTGACCACCGCCGGATTTGGGCTGCGATTTATAACCATAGCTCAGGGTCGGTGCAACCAAGCCATTAACTTGAGTCGCAACTGCCTGCGCGATCGCGGTACTCAGCAGTGCATCGGTGCCCAATGGCAGGTGAGGACCGTGCTGTTCTAACGCGCCACAGGGCAGCAGCATGACAAGATCTTCATCCTGCAACCGTTCCTGGTATGCCACCCAACTCAACGAACTCATCAACACTGAACTCATACTGATCCCAACACACACATAACTGGTATGAGAGTTTCTTAACGGTTTACAGACGAGTCAATGGTAGCCTGTGGTACCAAACTGCAACCCCACAATAAGTTTGGTCAACGCTGGTTTCTAGCAGATGCCCTCAGGCAGAATCAGGAAGAGATCCAATTTGGTGTAGCTGCATATGGGGCGATTAGATGGCAAAGTAGCGCTGATTACAGGGGTCGGCTCTGGCATTGGTCGAGCGTCAGCGGCATTGTTTACCGAACAAGGAGCCAGCGTACTGGGTGTCGATCGCAACCAGGCTGCCGGACAAGCCCTTACGACACTGCTCCACAACGCTGGGCGATCGTTCCACTTTCTCGCCGTTGACCTTGCTCTAGAAGCCGCCTGTGCCGAAGCGGTTGACCACTGCTACAAAACCTATGGACGCATTGATATTCTCTACAACAATGCTGGCATTGCGGTCATTGAGCCGTTTGTCAGCACCGATGCAGAAACGCTGGAGCGCTTGATGGCAGTAAACTTTAAAGCGACGTTTTACTTGTGTCAGCAGGCGATACCAAGAATGCAGCAGCAGGGTGGTGGCGTGGTGATTAATACGGCTTCGGAACTGGCGATCGTAGCGCAACCGCTTTATGCTGCCTACTGCGCCAGCAAAGGAGCCGTGTTGTCGCTTACCCGTGCTTTAGCGCTGGAATACGCCAGAGATAATATCCGCATCAATGCCCTTTGCCCCGGTCCTATAGAAACGCCCATGCTGCAAAGTGAGTTTGATCAGGCTGCTGATCCGGCACAAGCGAAAGCTGAAGGCATTGCTACCATGCCGATCGGTCGGTTGGGCAATCCTGCTGAGATCGCCAAAGTCGCGCTGTTTCTTGCCAGCGATGCTCCGGCACTCATGCATGGTGCAGCTTTGGTGGTGGATGGTGGTAAAACAATTCTTTGAGTTCTCATAGGCGCGATCGTCCGATTCAACGCGGGAAACGCCCCTCCCTTTGTATCCTCTTTCATTCACATACTCACTAACGGAGGCTCACCAGTGACAGACGCACGTGAATTTCCCAACTGGGAACCACTCTATCAAGAGAAACCAGTTGAATCGATGCCCTGGTTTGAGCCTGACCTCGATCCAGATGTGGAAGAGGCATTACTGACCCTAGACTTACAAGCGGGTAGTGCCCTGGATGTGGGAACGGGGCCAGGGACACAGGCGATCGCGCTGGCAGAGCGAGGCTTTCAAGTGGTTGCCATCGATCTTGCGGCAACGGCAATTAAACAGGCAACGGCGAGAGCACAAGCCAGGGGATTAACGCTTTCCTTTCGAGAAGATGACATCTTAAACAGCCATCTCGATCGCTCGTTTGACCTCATCCTCGATCGCGGTTGTTTTCACGTTCTACCACCCGATCGCCGCCAGGATTATGTGCACACGGTCGCAAACCTGTTAAAACCTAAGCGTTATCTGTTGCTCAAGTGTTTTAGCCACCTGGAGCCACGCAGTACTGGTCCCTACCGTTTTACAGCCGAAGAAATCCAAACTATTTTTAGCGATCGCTTTCATCTCTTGTCCGTAGCAGAAAGCGTTTACTACGGGACATTAGATCCGTTGCCCAAAGCGCTTTTTTGCATTTTTGAAAGACTTTGAAGGCTGATCAATCCACACCAAAGCAATGGTGGCTCATGCTACTGCTCCACGCAGTGAGTCAAAGAAGCGCGGTAGTGGTTGTAAGATAGCCGCCCAACCCAATACAGCACGGTGCCACCCAGCATGATAGGCGAAAGCCATTGCAGACCCGGTACATGCAAGCCCAAACGGGGAAGCAACAGCAACAACGCATCGTCCAGAAAGCTGAAGGCAAGGGGCAAGAGTTGACTGAAGAGGGTTTGCAGGGGGCTGTCCAGGTGGAGATCCATGAGGGGCGATCGCTCAAGCAGGCGATCATTAAAGGGCGATTGCTACCAGAATGCGGTTTGGGTACCGACTTTACCTCTGCGTGATCCCTGATATATTGCTCATGCAGGGCGCTGTTGACAGTAAATACACAGGCGTCACCCGTCCTTCCGTCCCTTGTCTTAACCATCTTGCTCTTAGCCATCTTGCTCTTAAAACGTCATGCTGCACTTTATTTTGACCTGGCTGGCAACGGCCCTTTCACTGGTGATCACGGCCCACTTTGTACCGAGCTTTCAGATTGATAGCTTCACTGCTGCACTCATTGGAGCCGTTATCTTGGGTTTAGTGAATGCGATCGTCCGACCCATTTTGACGCTTCTCACGCTGCCGTTGACCATCATCACCCTGGGTTTGTTTTTGTTTGTGGTGAATGCGTTTACCTTTTGGCTTGTCGCAGCGATTACCCCAGGCTTTCACATTACGGGGCTTCTGACAGCCCTCATCGGAGCGATCGTTCTTACAATTGTCTCTACAATTGTGTCCTGGCTGGTAAGAATCATTGATCCAACAGCGTAACTGCTCCCAAAAACGTTTGGTTTCTTGACGGCAGACAGGAAGGCTGTGAGTGCGATCGCCCACCTAGCCCGATGCTGTCTGGTCAAGGCTGAGAAGCCCTCGATCGCCGTCCAGATGCGCCATAATTCCCACGGGTAAGGCAGCATTGGGACCATCATGACCAAACGGCAGCTCTGAGACGATGGGAATGCCCAGATCACCCAGGCGATCGCGCAGCACTTCTTGAACTGTAAAGCTAGGAATATGAGCAGGCGGATCGCACTGGCTAAAACGACCGAGCGCAATACCCTTAACCTGTTTTAGCGCACCGCATAAACGCCACTGGGTCAACATGCGATCGATGCGGTAAGGTGCTTCACCCACATCTTCCAATGCCAGAATGATATTCGACAGAGGCGGCATGATCGGTGTGCCCAAAAGGTTGGTTGCCACCGTGAGGTTTACAGGCAGGAGCCACCCCGATGTTTGCCCACCGCCCCAGCCCACGCCTTGCAGGGGTGCCAGCGATCGCCCCTCTACCCAATCGAATAAACGCTCCACTGACCACTCCGGTTCAGTTGCCAGCGTTGTCAACAAGGGACCGTGAACCCCCGAAACGCTATGCTGACAGAGGCTAAGTAATAAGCTGGTAATATCCGAAAAGCCAATCAACCATTTGGGTTCAACCGCTACCCAGAACCATTCTTCTAGCAGACGAGCACCGCCATAGCCACCCCGCGCACAAAGAATGCCACGACATTCAGGATCGTGTAGTGCTGTTAACAATTGCTGGCGACGGTTGTCATCTGTGCCTGCCAGGTAGCCCCAGCGATCGTCATAACCTGGGGTCAGTGCAACGCGATAACCGCGCGATCGCCAAATCTCTACACCCTTCTGAAAGGCTTCAAACTCTCGTAGCGTACCGCTAGGAGCAATGACGCGCAGCAAAGCATCGGTGTGTAGCGGTAACGGTGGTTGACAAAAATCCATGCGTTCATAGGAGTAACTCAGTCCTCCCTTAGCTTACAGAACGCGGCTGACCCGTCGTAGGATGAGTTGCTTCAGACAGTGGCTGTACGGGAAGTTCGATAACAAACTCTGCACCTTGACCCATTTGAGACAAGCAGTATAACTTTCCGCCATGTTTCTTAACCACAATCTGGTACGCGATCGCTAAACCTAGCCCTGTTCCTTTACCCACGGCTTTGGTCGTAAACGCATGGTCAAAAATCGATGCTTTTACCTCTGCTGACATACCAGGTCCATTGTCAACAATGTGGATGAAAACCCGTTGTTGATCATCAGACACGTAGGTGCGAACGGCAATCTGCGGCGGATTAGCCTTGAGGTCGTCAAAGCTACGTTCCTGGCTCGCTTCTTCCAAAGCGTCGATCGCATTTGCTAATAAGTTCATAAAGACTTGATTCACTTGTCCGGCATAGCATTCTATGGCAGGTAGCAGTCCAAAGTCTTTCACCACCTGAATTTCGGGTCGAGTTTGATCTGCTTTCAAACGATGCTTGAGAATCAAGAGCGTACTCTCTAACCCATCATGAATATCGAACTGAATGGGGCGATCGCTGTCTGAACGTGAAAAAATTCGCAAGCTGGTACTAATATTTTTAAGTCGATCGACCCCTTCTTTCATGGAGCTAATTAGCTTCGGTAAGTCTTCTCGCAAATAGTCCAGGTCAATTGCTTCAATTGCTGCCTCAATATCGGTATCAGACGTAGAGTACTTTTCCTGATACAAGTCAATCAAGCCAAACAAATCTTGCACGTGTTCCTTCGCTGGTTGCAAATTACCTGCTAAGAACCCTACCGGATTATTAATTTCATGCGCGATTCCAGCGACGAGATTGCCTAGAGCCGACATTTTTTCAGTCTGAACAAGCTGCATTTGCATCTGCTGGAGTTGCTGAAGGGTCTGTTCCGCTTTTTCTTTTTCGTGCACAAGCGCTGATGTTCGCTCTTGAACCCGTATTTCTAGCGCTTGATTAGTCTGCTCTAGTAAACGTTTTGCCTCTTTTAGATCCAGTTCTGCCTGTTTACGTAAAGTGATATCAGTTGCCAAAAGCGAGTATTGGCTGATTATTCCATCGGCATTGCAAATCGGCTGCCCATCCATCAACAGCCAGGATTGAGTTTCATAGTCATCGTGGTGGTAGGCAAACTCAAACTTAAAGCTTTCGCCCTTAATTAATTGCTCTCGAATGTAGCTCTGTTGCGGCACATTTTGAGAATGCTGCGATAGCACCTGAAAAAACTTTTGCCCGATGAGCGTTTCAACGGACTGCTTGCTAAAGGTAGCAAAGGCTTGGTTAACCCACGCTAGTCGTCCGGCGCGATCGCAAAGCGCCATCAGTAAATCTTGGCGCTTTGCCAAGGCATTGGCTACAACCATTGGTAACTCAACCATACTCAGTATAGTGATGCTAGATCTTTGGCAGGAGAACTACAGAGCATCGCGCCGTCCTGCGACATAAGCTAAAAGCACTTGGCTGATGTTGTCTCGAATACGACGAAACACAAGCAGTTTCTCTTCCTCAGTTCCTGTAGCATCGGCTGGATCCGGAAAACTGAAGTGGTGGCGTTTGGTTGCAGCAGGCAAAACTGGGCAGCTTTGATCTGCATGGTCACAGACTGTAATTACAGTATCAATCGGCTCGTCAAAGAACGCATTGATATGCTTGCATTCGTTGCCAGAAATATCAATGCCGATTTCCATCATAACTTTCACTGCTAGTGGATGGACCACTGCCGCTGGGTTCATCCCTGCACTTTGAGCATCAAATAGATCGTCGGCTAACTCTCGCAAAAAGCCTTCTGCCATTTGGCTACGGCAAGAGTTGCCTGTACACAGAATAATCAGTCGGGGTTGATTCATGGCTTCTTTGAGAGAACAGTTGAGTGAGTCAGCAGGATGAAAGGAGAAATGCTACTTTTTTAACTGAGTAACCACCTGAAGCTAGAGTACCCAAAACGGGGGAGCGGTTGGTAAAGCAACTCAGCTTTTCTATCCACTGCTAAAAATACCCACTGCTAAAAATAGTAAGAGTGTGGAGATCGGTCTCTAGTCCAAATTGCAGCTTTAGCTCTGCGAGTGCACTAACGATCGCTAAGTGCAATGACAATAGATTGATACCGTTCTAGTGGAAGGCGACCCTATCAATCGCTAGTGCAGCTATAACTAGCTTCAAACGCGTTCAAGCTCTTTGAACGCCCGGAACGGATGATCGCATGATGAGCTGGAGTGCTAACTTCTGTAGAACTAGCTTCTGTAGAACTAACTTCTGTAGGACTACATACAGAGCAGACGATCGCTAAAAGCCTTTTTCAGCCGTCTGTGGCTTTGGTTTACGCTGACTTAAATCCAGTTTGGCACGCAGTTCGTCTTTAATGCGGTTGAGG
>JBBSHC010000094.1:0-8497 GCA_038253425.1 Leptolyngbyales cyanobacterium
ATTTCGTTTTTAGCAAAACCTCTTCTCTCTAACCAGGAACCATACATGTCTCATCATTCTACTTTTAAGCCATCGCTCAAATCCTTGTCCTTGCTATCGATGGGTGCCCTGGGTGGGCTTTTAGTCGGTACACAGTTTCTCCCAACCAACGCACTACAATCCCAACCATCGATCGCTCAACTACCAGCGACGTTGGCGGCAAGTCCCGATGATAACTTCATCTCAGCAGTCGTAGACAAAACAGGACCCGCTGTTGTTCGCATCGATTCATCGCGTACGCTTAAAAGTCGCTCACAGCAAGCGGGCGATCGTGTAGTGCGAGGGACAGGCTCTGGTTTCATCATCAAAGCCGACGGGTTAGTGCTGACCAATGCTCATGTGGTGGAGGGAGCAACTACCGTTACAGTCACGTTGAAAGACGGGCGCGAGTTTACGGGGCAAGTGTTGGGCAAAGATACATTGACCGATGTTGCTGTGGTCAAAATTCCGTCAACCAATTTACCAACGGTAGCGATCGGCAATTCAGACCAAATTAAACCGGGAGAATGGGCGATCGCGATCGGCAATCCGCTTGGTTTAGATAACACTGTCACTGCTGGAATTATCAGTGCGACGGGGCGATCGAGTGGGGTGATTGGCGCACCCGACAAACGGGTTAGCTTTATTCAAACCGATGCGGCCATTAATCCAGGCAATTCTGGTGGTCCCTTACTCAACCAGGAAGGGCAGGTGATTGGCATGAATACTGCCATCATTGGCGGTGCTCAGGGACTTGGCTTTGCGATCCCCATCAATCAAACCCAGCGTGTTGCCAATCAACTCATTGCCAGCGGTAAAGTTGAGCATCCTTATATTGGTGTGCAGATGACAAATTTGACGATCGCTAGCAAAGCTGCACTGAATCAAGACCCTGATTTGGGTGTGCAGGTGCAGGCAGATCGGGGCGTTGTGATTGTGGGGATCGCTCGTAGTTCACCCGCCGCTAGTGCTGGTTTGAAAACGGGCGATGTGATTCAGACGGTCGATGGGCGATCGGTGAAAACCGCAGATGATGTACAGCAGGTCATCGAAGCCAGCAAAATTGGCAAGCGATTGCCAATCGAGGTCAATCGCAATGGGCAGAACCTAACGGTTTCCATTCGTCCTGGTGAATTTCCAACGTAAGCCGCCGTGGAGAGCCTAGCTGAGACGTGAATGATGCGGCACCAACCGTTCCAGCAGCCAGATCTCCTTTCATGCTAATCAGCAGCAATCACATCCGAGGGTTTAGACTTTGGGATGTGCGTTGCAAAATTCTCTCATGGCTAAACCTGTAATCTTGAGTGTTGACGACGACCCAGATGTTTTGCAAGCCATCGCGCGTGATCTGCGACGGCAGTACGGCGATCGCTTTCGCATTATTCGGGCAGACTCTGGTGCAGCAGCCTTGGAGACAATATAACAACTGAAGCTGCGAAATGAATCAGTGGCGCTTTTTGTGGTGGATCAACGGATGCCCCACATGAGCGGGGTCGAATTTTTGGAGCAGGCGATCGCCATTTTCCCGGCCGCCAAACGCACCTTGCTCACTGCCTACGCGGATACCGAGGCTGCCATTCGTGCCATTAATAGCGCCCGCATCGACTACTACCTGCTAAAGCCCTGGGATCCACCTGAAGAACGTCTGTACCCGGTTTTAGATGACTTGCTGGACGACGGGCAAGCTAGCTTCAGCCCGCCCTTTGAGGGCATTCGCGTCATTGGTCATCGCTGGTCGCCGCTTTCGCATCAGGTGAAAGACTTTCTCGCGCGGAACCAGGTGCCTTACCAGTGGCTAGATATGGAACTGGCACCAGAAGCGCAAGAACTGGTTGCCTATGCGGAGGACGCCCAACGATCGCTGCCACTCGTTCTCTTCCCCGATGGCACTCAACTGGTACAGCCCGCCAATCTGGATATTGCTGCCAAAATTGGGCTACGAACCCAGGCCGAACGTCCTTTTTATGATCTGATCATTGTGGGTGGTGGTCCGGCAGGTCTAGCAGCAGCGGTCTATGGTGCTTCCGAAGGGTTGACGACTGTGCTAGTCGAACGCGAAGCACCGGGAGGGCAGGCAGGCTCTAGTTCCCGTATTGAAAATTATCTGGGCTTTCCGGTGGGGCTGAGTGGAGCCGATTTGTCACGACGGGCGGTGACGCAGGCGCGCCGCTTTGGGGTCGAAATTCTCTCGCCTCAAGAGGTAAGCGGTGTCCGCAGTCAAGACTCCTACCGCATCATTAAACTGTCGGATGGCAGTGAAATTAGCTGTCACGCCTTGCTCATTGCCACGGGTGTTTCTTACCGCAAGCTCACTGTACCGGGGATGGAGGCGTTAGCAGGTGCGGGCGTGTACTACGGTGCCGCCATGACAGAAGCGATCGCCTGTAGCGGTGAAGATATTTACATTATTGGTGGTGCAAACTCGGTCGGACAGGCAGCCATGCACTTCTCTAAGTATGCCCGTCGGGTCATCATGCTGGTGCGCGGTGCATCGTTAACTGCCAGCATGTCGCAATATCTGATCGACCAGATCGAGACAGTCGAAAATATTCAGGTTTGCACAGGCTGTAGTGTGGTGGCGGTTCACGGCACCGATCATCTGGAAACGCTTGTCATTGCTAATGCGACGGGTGAGACTCAAACAGTTACGGCAAAATCACTGTTCATCTTTATTGGTGCCAGCCCCCGCACCGATTGGCTAGACGGCATCGTCGAACGTGACAAACAAGGGTTTGTTTATTCTGACGGGACCCGATTTGATGCGAGAACGCGATCGCCCGCGTGGTTGGACACTAGAGCGTGCCCCCTTCTTGCTCGAAACGAATGTTCCTGGTATTTTTGCGGCAGGTGATGTCCGTTTTGGGTCGATTAAACGAGTTGCTTCTGGGGTCGGTGAGGGTGCGATCGCGGTTCAGTTTATCCACCGTTATCTCAGTAAGGTTTAGTGGGGTCGGCGCGATCGCACTGGTTTTAGTCTCGCTGGGGTTGATTCATCTAAAAATTGCTGCCAGTCAGGTGACATGATGCTTCACGATCCAAACGCAGAGCTGCTCTTTCCCACCCTTTCGGAGGCAGAACTTCAGCGGTTGCAAGAACAGGGACGCGAGTTGCAGCTTGCGGATGGGGAGGCAATTTTTCATGAAGGTGATCCAACGTATCAGTTTTATGTCGTGCTCGATGGTGAAGTGCAGGTTACCAAAGTGGTGCATGGGGAAAGCCGCCTTCTTGCCATTCATCAACGTGGACAGTTTACAGGCGAACTCTCGATGCTGACGGGTGCTCCGGCTTTGGCGACTGGGCGATCGCTGGGTTCGAGCCGTGTTTTGGAAATTGCTCCAGAGGTCTTTAAGCGCATTCTGGCGGAGTGTTCACAGGGGGCGTCGGTCATCCTGGCGGCGATGGTAGGACGGGCAAAAGAAGTAGAATTTCAACTGCAACAGCAGGAAAAGTTAGCTGCCTTGGGCAGACTTTCGGCAGGACTTGCCCATGAGCTAAATAACCCTGCCGCCGCCGGACACCGAGCCGCGCAACAGCTACGCGACGCGATCGCCGTCATTCAAACGCGCTTGCTCAAACTCTGCGATGAACTCTTTCCCACTACGCACGACAGGTGCTGCTTACCTTGCAACAAGACGCCATTGCCTACCTCGCGTCAGGTCATCGTCTCGCCCCATTGACCCAAAGCGATCGTGAAGACGCGCTTGCCGATTGGCTAGACGACCACAACATTGCCGATGGCTGGAAACTCGCCCCCATTCTCGTCGCGGGTGGCGTCAGCGAAACCCAGCTAGACAAACTGACTCAGCAGCTAACCCCAGAAGCACTGTCCGAGGGAGTCTCCTGGCTCACTGAGACACTGACGCTGGCAGGGCTAGTCAACGAAGTCGAACACAGCACCAGCCGCATCTCAGCCTTGGTGAAAGCGATTAAGTCTTATTCCTATATGGATCAGGCTCCCCTGCAAAATGTGAACCTGCATGATGGGCTGGAGAGTACGCTCACGATCCTGAACCACAAGCTTAAGTACGGTGTCACCGTTCATCGCGAGTATGCGCCGAATCTACCCCGTATCACTGCGTACGGCGGTGAACTAAATCAGGTGTGGACGAATTTGATCGACAACGCGGCTGATGCCATGAAGGGCATCGGTGATCTAACCATTCGGACGTCGATCGACCACCAGCAGCTTCTCACTGAAATTGCTGATACAGGCTCCGGTATTGCGCCCGAAATTCAAGTCCGCATTTTTGAACCCTTCTTCACCACAAAAGGCGTTGGCGAAGGATCGGGTCTGGGTCTCGATATCGTGCGCCGCATCATTGTCAATCGTCATCATGGCGACATTCGCGTCACCTCTAACCCAGGCGATACCCGCTTTCAAATCTGGTTGCCGCTGGAGCAGCCCCATGACGGCACAGAGATTTAGCGATCAGTTGCAGCGATCGCGTGATGGCTCAAAGCAGCGGTTCTCAAATTACCCTGATGCGTTGCTAAAAGTCGATCGCTCTCATCCTTATCCAAGCCCGTCCAGTGCATCAGCAGTGCCAGCTTTACCTTGCGTCCGCTCTGTTCCAGCAGGTAGCCAGCCGCGTCACGATCGAGGTCAGTCAGATCTTGCAAAATGCGGAGGGCGCGATCGTGCAGTTTTTTATTTGTCACAGCCACATCAACCATACGATTGCCGTAGACCTTGCCCAACTGCACCATCGCCCCCGTAGACAAAATGTTGAGCGCCAGCTTAGTGGCGGTGCCTGCCTTCAGCCGTGTGGATCCTGCCAGCACTTCGGGACCCACCAGCAACCGAAGATCCATATCGACCTGTGCAGTCACTTGATTGGCAGGAACGCAAGCCACAAAGATAGTCGCTGCTCCTCGTTGACGCGCTGCATGTAAGGCACCATGAACGTAAGGCGTAGTACCACCTGCCGTAATCCCAACGACCACATCCAGCGACGTTATGTGCCGATGCGCGATCGCCGCCGCGCCATCTTCTGCCAAATCTTCTAGCCCTTCCGAACTGCGAACTAACGCTCCGGCTCCTCCCGCAATAATCCCTTGTACCTGCTCTGGATCGGAACAAAAGGTGGGGGGACATTCCGCCGCATCCAAGACGCCCAAGCGCCCACTCGTCCCTGCCCCCACATAAAACAGTCGCCCACCCTGCCTCAGCGCCGTTGCCGTAAGCTCGATCGCCTGTGCCAGTTGCTGTCGTACCGCCGCGATCGCCGCAATAACCAGAGCATCTTCCCGATTAAACAAGTCAACCAGCGCCAGCGGCGTTAGCTGATCGAGATTATGGCTATTTGGATTTGCCTGCTCCGTCAGCAGATGTCCGCGTTCGTCTAAATCTTGCATTGCCTAGCCTAAATGAGTTAAGGATCAAAGGAACTTTAGCTTTTGGCTTTAGCCCTTACTTCTACAACAAGCCCTCCAGTTGTCGTCGAATGCGTTCCAGTTCTGCATTAGCGATCGCGTCTGCCTCCGATTCCGAGTCGGATCCCGGTTGTGATTCCGGATGCATCTTTGGCTCCTGATCAGCCTGCCAATCCGTCTCTTCCAGATTCGTTTCGGGAGGGGCTAACAACAAGCGATCGGCATCCGTTTGAGGCACAAATCCAGCAGGCACAAACTGAAACTCGTACCCAGCACTCTCACAAAACTCTTCCACGTCTTCCTGAGCCATTGCTTCAACGGCTGGCGTCGGAAAATCCTGTGCTTCCAGCAACAAGGCATAGCGCGTCGCGTCATCTTCCTGCTCAAAAATCAGCACCAGATTGCGATCGCCCATGCGAATAGTATGAATACCCTCGTTTTCCGTCCTGGCGTTAAACAGTAAAACAAACACCTGCATAAGCTACAGACTTCTCTTCGCTAACGTTACTCAATCTTACGGGAAGTTCTCAAGCAATCAGTGGGTTAAAGTAGCACTTAGTTGATTGGCTACCTGCTCGGCTACGTGATGGACAACAGCGACTTCATTGATCGTGCTGATCACCATCAGTGGCAGTCCTAGCTCTTTTCTTGCAGTCAGCACCCGCTCAACCAAACTTGGGAATCAACTTAATCCTCCGTAACCATTCAGTGATAAGCTGATCAATGGCAATTTGAGTTTGCATAGACCGCTTGCAGAGGCAGGATTTGTTTAAGGTGTCTCCACCAACTCAGGGAAATTTTGCAAGCGGTCGCAGTTTTCCAGCACGCAATCGCTGAATCACCTTAGCTCAATTACAGAAGCTAAATCACAAAAGCTAAATCACAGAGTAGGGCGCGAGCATGGTCACCACCAAAGAGAAGACAAATATCGGCTACATCACACAGATCATTGGTCCCGTTCTGGACGTTAAATTTTCCAGCGGCGGTATGCCAGCAATTTATAATGCGCTAACTATTAAAGGAAGCAACGCGGCTGGGCAAGAGGTCGCCGTCACCTGTGAGGTACAGCAACTGCTGGGTGACAATCAAGTCCGGGCAGTGGCAATGAGCACCACTGACGGTCTGGTGCGCGGTATGGAAGTAATCGACACGGGCGCACCCATCAGCGTTCCCGTTGGTCCTGCCACACTCGGTCGAATTTTTAACGTCTTGGGTGAGCCAGTTGATAACAAGGGTCCGGTAGATTCCAGCGAAATGCTACCGATTCACCGTGCTGCGCCGAAGCTGACTGAGCTTGAAACGACACCCTCTGTGTTTGAAACTGGTATCAAGGTGATTGACCTGCTCACCCCCTATCGTCGGGGCGGCAAAATTGGTCTTTTTGGCGGTGCGGGTGTCGGCAAAACCGTCATCATGATGGAGCTGATCAACAACATTGCGACCAATCACGGCGGAGTGTCTGTGTTTGGCGGCGTGGGTGAGCGTACTCGTGAGGGCAATGACCTTTACAACGAGATGATGGAATCAGGCGTCATCAACAAAGACAATCTGAGCGAGTCCAAAATTGCGTTGGTCTACGGTCAGATGAACGAACCACCGGGAGCCAGAATGCGGGTAGGTCTATCGGCATTGACGATGGCTGAATACTTCCGGGATGTGAACAAGCAGGATGTGCTGCTGTTTATCGACAATATCTTCCGGTTTGTACAAGCGGGTTCTGAAGTATCGGCGCTACTCGGTCGGATGCCCTCTGCGGTAGGTTACCAGCCAACTCTGGGTACGGATGTGGGCGATCTGCAAGAGCGGATTACCTCCACAACAGAAGGTTCCATTACCTCTGTGCAAGCTGTTTACGTACCTGCGGATGACTTGACTGACCCCGCTCCAGCAACGACGTTTGCTCACCTGGATGGCACTACAGTACTCTCACGCGGTCTGGCTTCCAAAGGTATTTACCCAGCGGTGGATCCGTTGGATTCCACCTCGACCATGCTGCAACCCGCGATCGTGGGTGATGACCACTACAACACCGCACGTGCAGTGCAATCAACCCTACAGCGTTACAAAGAGCTTCAGGATATCATCGCCATTCTGGGTTTAGATGAATTGTCGGAAGACGATCGCTTGATCGTGGCACGTGCCCGGAAGATTGAGCGCTTTCTGTCACAACCCTTCTTTGTGGCTGAAGTGTTCACTGGCTCTCCTGGTAAATACGTCAGCCTCGAAAAGACGATCAACGGCTTTAAGCGGATCCTTGCGGGTGAACTGGATGACATGCCAGAACAGGCATTTTATCTGGTTGGCGACATTGATGAAGCGATCGCCAAAGGCGAAAAAATGAAGGCAGAAAGCAAGTAAGACCGTAGCTCGGTTGTTGGTTGTTAGAGCTTGCTAATAACCAACAATCAACTTCTAACAACCTGACATATCTGCCCTTCCGTTTGGAGAAATCGTTATGACATTAACTGTGCGTGTAGTCGCACCCGATAAAACAGTCTGGGATGCAGAAGCCGAAGAGGTGATCCTCCCTAGTACAACCGGACAGCTAGGCATTCTCACGGGTCATGCTCCTTTGCTTACGGCATTGGATACAGGCGTCATGCGAGTGCGCTCTGACAAAACCTGGATTCCGATCGCGCTGTTGGGTGGCTTTGCTGAGATCGAAAACAACGAAGTCACCGTGCTGGTCAACTCCGCTGAGCGTGGCGACACGATCGACAAAGAAAAAGCGCGTGCTGCCTTTGCCGAAGCCGAGACAAAGTTCAACCAATCGCAGCAGAGTGACGATCGCTCAGTGCGCTTTCAAGCGACTCAGGCATACAAGCGGGCACGGGCACGTCTTCAAGCAGCGGGTGGCACCGTCTAACAAAGTGAAGTATTTAAGGGAGAGCAACGCTTTCTGTGTAAATAGCCCTGTGTAACTAAATGAAAGGCGATCGCTTTATGACAACGGGCGATCGCTTTTTCGTTTTGGGAAGGGCGATTACAAAAGTGGAGGGCGATCGGGTAGAAATGGTTGTCAGGGCGATCGCTTAAACTGTAGGCAGCAACAAAATTGGCACCATGACCCAATCAAACGATTTGTCTCAACGAGTCGAGCGTACTG
>JBBSHC010000095.1:0-8443 GCA_038253425.1 Leptolyngbyales cyanobacterium
ATTCACAAACGGATCTTGAGAAATAAACAGGACAGGCTCCGGATGCACATCCAAGTCGTGAACGCATTCACGGAAGATTTGGTAGATGTTGGCATATTGGCGGGGACCAACCTGAATACTGTTGCCCATCTGGTAGACAAACTGCGGACGCTCCGAAAGAAACTCGACAAATGTGCGCGCGACCAGGTCAAAGCCAGGAACACTGCGTAAAGTTTGTTCAGCCTGACGATCGAGAGGATGCCGGAAGGCTTCGCTGGAAATTCCAGTGTAGGTAGGCATGTAGGGGAGGAGGGGATAAAGGATAAAAGATAAAAGCGAAAGGCTAAAGCCAGTAAGGAAGCTCTAAGGACGACATCTATGTCAAACCTTGAATCCGTTCTTTTTGCTTTTCAATTGAGCCTTTAGCCCTTAGCCTTTTTTAAGACTTCTGTTCTTTTGTATCGTATTAGCCTGTTTAATGGCATCGCCTCGACCATAATGACCGCAATCACTCATCTCTGCAAGGCTATGGCTAGACCGCAGTCCTCTCTGGTAGTCACCTCTCTGGCAGTTATGGCGTCCGTTACGATCGCCACTGGTGCATTGCTCACTTCATCAGCGGTACAGGCGGCATGTCCTTTTACAGATGGCGCTACGCCGTCAAGGTCTAACGTTGTTAAACCGGACTCCACTCAACAATCTGATGGAGTAAAGCTGCCAGATGGTATGAAGCAACAGTCAGCGATCGACGTCACGGGGATAGCAGGATTGGGGGCAGTCATCGGACTATTTACGATCGCCCTCTTTTACAAGGTACGCCGCCACTCGTTTGAGAGTGACATTCTGCATCAGTATCCTGAACTGGAACATCCTGAGCTTGCGTTAACGGCATTGCCGAAGGAAGCGCTTCCACTTTCTGCCTTTGATCTGGAGGTTGTCCCAGTCCGTTAACAGTGAGGCAACATCAGACAGAACAATGCTGAGCAGCGCTGCTCAAAACGCTAAAACTTTCCTTTCTCCTTAGTTGTGTGCGGAAATGGCCCTTTGACAGTAATGTCAGGGGTCTTTTTGTTTCGAGCATAAGCTGGCGGTGTAGGGTGTAGGGAAGGTAGAAGGCAAAAGGTAGAGGGTAAAGGGCAAAAGGTAAAAGGTAGAAGGTAGAGGGCTATTTTGCTCATTGTCTATACGGCTACACGGATTTAAGAAGGATAAGGAATGAAACTTTTTGGGGCACGTAAGCGATCGGCGATGCCGTTTCTCTGTTTGGCTGTTCTGCTGGTTAGCAGCCAGAGGGGAGAGGCGTTTCCTTACCTCGATCACGCGAAACGAGGCATGGTTGTGTCGGCGCATCCGCTGGCAAGTGAGGCAGGGCTAACAATACTGCAACAGGGAGGGAATGCGATCGATGCAGCCGTTGCGACGACGTTAGCCATTTCGGTTGTCGAACCAGCATCCGCTGGCTTGGGTGGCGGTGGGTTTTTGCTGGTGCGGTTGGGCAAAACAGGCGAAATAAAGGCGCTCGATTTCCGTGAGCGGGCACCCTTAGCAGCAACACGCACGATGTATTTGGATGCCCAGGGCAAGGTGCGACCTAACGCCAGCACAGACGGCTATCTGGCAGTGGGCGTACCCGGAACAGTTGCCGGGCTTTACGAGGTGCAGCACCAGTATGGCAAGCTACCCTGGAAAGCGGTGGTCGCTCCTGCCATTCAACTCGCAGGCAAGGGCTTTCTGGTCAGTTGGCGGTTGGCAGACGCGATCGCAGCCCAGAAAACACTCCAGCAGAATCCCGCTGCCCGTCAGATCTTTACCCGCAATGGTGCCCCCCTGCAAGCAGGCGACCAACTGGTGCAAACCGATCTGGCGCAAACGCTGGAAACAATTGCCACCGATCCCCAGAGTTTTTATACGGGCAAACTTGCTGCCGCGATCGCGCGTGATATGACAAAGCAAAAGGGGCTGATTACCCTGGCAGACCTGAAGCGTTACCGTCCCATCTGGCGTAAGCCGGTGTGTGGCAACTTCCGCACCACACGCATCTGCTCCATGCCGCCGCCGTCATCGGGTGGCGTACATTTACTAGAAATGCTTAACCTTTTGGACGGTACTGATTTCAAAGCGATGGGCTGGCATAGCGCCGATGCGTTGCATTTAATGGTGGAAGCGATGCAGATTGCCTATGCCGATCGCGCTGTGTATTTGGGCGACCCCGATTTTGTTAAGGTGCCTGTCGCTGCGCTGATTAGCCCTGCCTACGCTAACCAGCGCCGTCAAGAAATTGACCGACAAAAAGCCCGACCGTCGAGCCAGGTAAGAGCGGCTGACCCTGCCACCCTGCAACGGTTAGGGAAGGAATCTGCGGATACCAGCCATCTTAGCGTCGTGGATAGTGCTGGCAATGCTGTGAGTCTCACGTTTACGGTTAACTTACGGTTCGGTGCTGGAGTTGTGGTGCCCGGTACAGGCATTATTTTGAACAACGAAATGGATGATTTTGCGAGTGCCCCCGGTGTACCCAACGCCTTTGGGTTGGTGGGTGGTGATGCAAACGCGATCGCGCCTGGTAAAACGCCCTTATCAAGCATGACGCCGACGATCGCGACCGAGAATGGTCAATTAAGGCTTGTAGCAGGCTCTCCCGGTGGTAGCACCATTATCACGACCGTGCTGCAAGTGGTGCTCAACGTCCTGGTCTACGATCTGGACGCCAGACGCGCGATCGCTGCACCTCGACTGCATCACCAATGGCTACCCGATAAGCTGCTGGTCGAAAAATGGGGTTTTGACCGCCTCACATTAGATGATCTACGTCGTCGAGGGCACCAAATTGAAGAACAAGGCACCTGGGGTAATGCAAATGCGATCGTTCGCACCCCGGATGGCACTCTAGAAGGTGCTGCCGATCCACGTGGAGAAGGCGCGGCATACGGATTCTAGGACGCCAAGAAAGTACACTGGTTCACCAACTAACTGAAAAATCCATTAGTCCACAACTCGCAATAGACCCCGATGGAGACGATCGAACACCTGATTGAGCAACGCCTGTTCTTCATGGCTTAGATTAGCCAGCGAAATCAGTAAGCGTTGATCCACCCGCGTAATGCGACGAGAGGCAAGAATACGATCAATCACTTCTTGTAATGGCGAGGCTAACAGTGAGGGCAAGGCTTGAGCGTTCATACAGTTGGGGAAACTCGATAGTTTTAAGTATGCGACTGTTTTTATGTATAGCTAGTGACTGTAGAACGCCTCAAATGTGATCATTCTGTGAAGCTTGTGTGATCCTGATCAGTTTGATGCAGTTGTTGTCAATGGGTTACGGTCGTCTAGCAAAACGGTGACAGCATTCACCACGCGTTGGGTCGCTCCAGTAAAAAAGGCTCGAGCAAGCGTTTCTGGTGTATCATTTGGCTGGTGGTAATGAGGATTGCGGAAGTTTGCCGTATCGCCAACAATGACAGCACCGATATTCCTTGCCCAGAACGGCGCATGGTCACTCCGCAGCAGATCCGGCGTTAGCAAGCCTTTGAAGGGAATCGGTAGGGTCACGATCGGAGGTAAAGATGCCGCACCAGCAGCCTGAAATGCGTTGAGCAGCGGCAAATGTTCTTGATCGCCTACGACCCCGACAAAATCACCGCGATCGCTCGGCAGTTTCACAGGCAAGCCCTCTGGATATTTCTGGCACCCAGCCGTATAGCAGGCATAGCCCAACATCTCTAAATTGATTACGCCAGCGAGGTTCAGTAAATTTTCAGGACGCGCTGTAAAGGCAAAACTGCCGACCAAGCCTGCCTCTTCCCGGTCAAAGAACACCAACTGCAAGGGACGCTGCGTGGGACGGGAACCAAACAAGCGGGCAATTTCGAGGATAGCGGCGATCGAAGTGCCGTTGTCATCTGCACCAGGCGACCCTTTCACCGTATCGTAATGGGCGCTCACTATAATTGCTCCTGCCTCCGCATCCCGCCCGACTCGTTGTGCCAGCACATTAACACCGCCCTCAAACGTTTGCAGTTGCGGTTTCCAGCCAAACGCAATCAACATTTTGGTTAAATAGCGACGCGCACGATCGCGATTAGCATCTGTATAGCGCTCAAAGTTCAACGCCTCAACGTGTTGGAAGAGTCGTTTAGGGTCTACCTGAGGTGGCGGCTGTTTTGAAGAAGTTGGTTGAGAAAGGGTGCTGGGCGCTGGGGCTGGGGTGTTGAGGGAGCCTTCTGGAAGGGATGGAGAGGAGGCTAAAGTACAACTCGTGATGATGAAGGCGATCGCCAACAAGACTCCTAAAACCGATCGCTGCATCACTCTTACTTTTTTAAGCACATCGTTCATGTTTCTACAAAGCCCTGTTCGCCCATTGGCTGAGGCAAGTGTTTCAAGACGAGCTTGATAAACTAGAGCCAGCAGAGCAGGAGAACGTGATGGAAATTGTCACCAGTTGGATGGAGCAAGGGATTGAACGAGGGATTGAACGAGAACGATCGCTCATTCTCCGCTTACTCTCCCGCAAGGTTGGAGTGTTGCCAGATGTAGCGCGATCGCGCGTTGATGCACTTACCATCACCCAACTGGAATCGCTAGGAGAAGCGTTGCTCGATTTCTCTAACCTGTCTGACTTAGAAACGTGGTTGGCAGAAAACGTTGGGAATGATCAGTGACGCGATCGCTGGTCTATTTCTTTAAGTAGCCGTTGCACGATCGATCTGGGCAACGTCCGCTTGAGAAAGGTTGATTGATGCGGCTGTAACCGAATCTTCGATGCTTTCTGGCTTACTGGCACCGGGGATGGGCAGTACACAGGGTGATTTTGCCCGCAGCCACGCCAACACAATGCTGTAAACAGAAACGCCTTTTGCCTCCGCCAACTGCACGATCGCCTCAATCTCTTTGATCTGGCTAAACCGCTGACTGCCGCCTAATGGACTCCAGGGTAGAAAAGTTAGCCCTTCATGCTCGCAATACTCCAACACACCATCTGTTTCGGGGTCACGATGCCAGGGATTGTACTGATTCTGCACCGAGGCAATTTCAACGACCTCACGGGCACGCTTAATCTGTTCGACCGAGAAGTTAGAGACACCCACAAAACGAATCAGACCATTGACAACTGCTTCTCTGGCTGGCTTCAGTGACTCTTCAATGCTGTAGTCGGGGTCGGGTGCGTGGTACTGCCAAAGTCCGATCGGTTGATCGCCGCCCAGGGCTTCAAAGCTGGTATGAATCGTTTCTCGCAGGTGGTCGGGGTTGCCGTTGCGAGTCCAGGCACCATTGGGTCGCATCAAACCGCCTTTGGTTGCAATCATGATGTTGGTAGTGTCATGGCTATATTGCTGGACTGCTTTGTGAATTAGCCGTTCATTGTGATGCTTATCTGACTCGTCTTTGCAATAAGAATCAGCCGTATCGATCAGGGTGACACCTAAATCAAGAGCACGGTGAATGGTAGCGATCGCTTGCGCTTCTGGTGGTCGCTTGCTGAGTGACATGGGCATACCGCCCAATCCGATCGCACTTACCGTGATGTTTGTTTTACCTAACTCTTTCGTTTCCATCAAAAAATAACCTTGACATGTCTACCTAGTAGCTCAGCGCAAGGATCAGAAACAGACATCCATCCAGAGGGGTGATGATTACCACTTTGGAAAGAAGAAAACAATACCAGTGAGTACGAAAGCAGCGCGATCGTCTTACTGCATGACAGTCGTTTCAATCTCTTGCAGCGATTGCCATCCTGCTTGCCAGAGCGATCGGTCTTTGAGCAGTCGTGCGTTGACCCAAAAGCGCACCGTCGGATCGCACGCTGCAACCATCTCAGCAAACACCCACTGACCTTGATTTTTGCGGTTAGTTACCTGAAAGTGTCGCCAGCCATCAATCTTTTGCTGTGCCGTCCACTTAGAATTCACCAGATGCGGAAATTTTTGCTTGCGTTGCATACTGCCCATTGTGGCATAGAGCCGTTCTCGGTGAGGTGCAGCGCGATCGGGCAAGGTAAGATTAAATTTTGTTGAATTTAGAAAATGCAGGTCAGAAAAAGTCGGTGGTGATTAATCTAAATAGCAATGATGACGCTTTGCTTAAACAACCTGCTACTTGCACTGATCGTTCGACGTAGAACGATTGGCTAGATTGCCACCTCATTACCATCGTCAGCGATCGCTTGGCTGAATTCATCGGGCGTCTCATAGACCGTAAACACCTGATTCATGCCGCTGTGCTCCTAAACCATCCGGGCCTGCCAATTCAGGTGGCAAAGTGCAAACCGTCAGTTCGACTCGCGGACTCGTTTCTTCGCCACAACTAAAGCAGACAGCCCAGTGCTGTCCATAAACATGACTTGCTGAAAGTCAATCAGAATATTTATGCGTCCTGCTTCCAGACTGTAGGCAATGCCATCCAGCAAAGAAACTGTAGTCGCCGCACTCATTATCCTTTTTGGATGGAAGACCTCGATCGCAGCCACGCACTGCCCCCTACAATTTCTACACTATAGGTTTCCCAGAACTGTTACTTGACGCGCCACATTAATTGCGCTCAAGGCACCATTGTAAGGCTTTTCATGAGAGCTGGCAGCATTGTAAAAATCAGCGCGTGCCATGCAGTTTGCCCTCGTTGAGAGCGGGCTAATCGATCGCTGTTAATTCAATGATTAATTAAATGAATTGCTAAGTTTACTAAATAGTTTGCCCGTGCATGGGGACAAGAAAGCAGCCACTAGTTTTCCAGGTATTGTCAGCTTGCTTTTCCATCAGGTACAAAGCTTTCACTAATTCACCATCTGGAGCCAGCAAAATTACCTCCTGCGTAGGGATGCCCTGCACGGTAACGAATTTTTCAAACATGACCGATCGCGGTCGGTAGACAGCTTTGTAGTTCATTTTTACAGCCTGAAAAAAATTCTCAGCGGTGCCAAACTTGGCGCGAATTTCGTTACTGGCAAAGGCAAACGCTGCCTCTGGATCATCGGTTTGAAACGCCTGAAGCTGACGTTGAAGGACAGAACGAATGGCATCACGATCGGTACGATCTGCGGTCATCTGCTGAGCTTTAACAGAGAGCGTGAGAAGCAACAAGGCTAGAGAAATTTGAGCCAGCCAACGAGGAACATCGACCAGTCGAGGAAGTATCAGGCGCATGACTAGGAACCAGGGATAACGCGATCGCTCATTGTCCAGGCATAAATAAGGGTACCCAAAAGAGTTTGCCTCCGTCTGCTAACTGGATTACGCAATCGATCGAAGTTGGGTTAATCAAGAAAATAGCGCTTGACGCACTGAAGCTACAGCCCGTGCCCTTACTAACTCACCGAGGCGAACTGTATAGAACGGTCTCAACCATGACTGTCCTGCTAAAGACGCCAAACGTTTAAGTGTTTGAAGTTACTGTGCTGTCGGTTGGAAGTTGGAGTTAAATAGGGGAGCGCCGCCGTGATCGTTGACTAGTCAGCGCAGCCGTTTGCAGACAAGAAGTCTTGATCATTGCACCTTGCCTATGGCGTCGATCGCTTCAAACAGCCAATATGTTTTGCTTTGTCTTACTCCTCCTTTAATCGCCATGAAATTCAGATCTTTGGCAACGCACACCGCAGTTTTTGTTGGGTTCGCAGGGCTGCTGATGACTCCAGTAGTACCAGCACGAGCAGAAAACCCGGAACAAACCCAAAAGCTGCTGGCAACCAGGCAATGCTCTGGCTGTGAGTTGAGCGATGTTGGTTTGGTGTATGCAGATCTAAGTGGCGCAGACTTACGAGGAACAAACTTGAGTGGAGCAAACCTCAGTCGGGCAAACTTGAGCGGTGCAGACTTACGGGGAGCCAATTTGGTCGGCGCTAATTTAGTCGGTGCCAATTTGATCGGGGCGAAACTGGATGGGGCAAATTTGAGCGTGACCGATTTGCGTCATGCCGATGTTACCAACGCGACCTTGGAAGGTGCCAATTTAACCAACACACTGCTGCAAGGCACCGTCGGTTTAGCAGGCGCAGTGGGAAATCCAGAAGATTTTTACCGCTGGGCAGTGGCAGATAGTGAACAGAAAAACTACGCCTCCGCTGTCGAGAACTTTAGTCAGGTGCTAGCGCGTCAGCCAGGTTTTGCCCAAGCATACCTGGGTCGAGGTATGGCACGGCTCCAAACAGGCGATCGTAAAGGGGCGATCGATGACCTCAAGCGAGCCGACCAACGCTTCACCGCGCAAGGCGACCTTAAAACCGCACAGGGCATTCAACAGTCGATCAAAACTTTGGAAACTCCTGAAAAACCAGTCAAAAACAGGAGTGGCTTCGGTATGAACCTGTTGAGCGCCTTTGCGACACTTCTACAATTATTCCTTCCCTAGAGAAGACGGCACAAACAGTTTGGTTTCACTCTGACTCCCGCCTTTACCTTCTGCCTTTTACCTTCTGCCTTTTACCTTCTGCCTTTTACCTTCTGCCTTTTACCTTCTGCCTTTTACCTTCTGC
>JBBSHC010000096.1:0-8407 GCA_038253425.1 Leptolyngbyales cyanobacterium
CTTAAGCTGACGCAAGCCTCTATAAAAGTGTTGTCCATGAATAATTATCCAATGGATGCTGCCTGGAACCTTTGGCAAAAGGGCGAGTATCCCGGACATCATTTATGGGGTGTGACGCACCTCTCCCACTATGGAATTGATGTCGAAATCTTTCCTTACCAAACGTCTAAACTCTTGCATAAACTTGGGCGCAAGATCGGTCTGGGTGACAATCTCGATCAGCAACTTCGTCTTTTGTTTAGCCGTACTGACTATGACCTGATTTATTCAGCTTGTCAGACCAACACCTTTTTGCTGGCACTCCTGCGATCGCTGCGCCTTTTTCGCAAACCAATTGTTGCCTTAGTGCATCATCCTTTTGATACGGGCAAGCTTAAAGACCGTCTCTTTCTTCACGGGCACGATCGGTTACTGTGTCTTAGTGCTAAGGCAAGGCTCCCTTTTGTGCAGGAACCTGACTGTTACAAAAAAATGGACTTAATCGAGTGGGGAGCCGATTTAGCGTTTTATGATGTCATGCCCGATGCTGAACGGCTAGAGGCTGACCGACTAAAGACCCTATCAGACGCACGCAAGCCACCCTTTATTGTCAGTGCTGGTAAGACTGAAAGAGACCACGACACCTTGGTCAAAGCGTTTCTAACCATCAATTATCCACTCAAGCTTTACTGCTCTGCTACTACCACTCCTACTGTTCCTCACTTGCCTGACCATATCGAAGTCAATGCCAGCGATTCGCCTCATAATGCGGTGTCTTACAGAACCTTGTTAGCAAGCTATCGGCAGGCGTATGCGATCGCCATTCCGCTGACAAAGACACATCATTTAGCAGGTCTTACCAGCCTTTTGGATGCGATGGCAGTTGGTAAGCCTGTCATCATGACGCATAATCATCAGATTGACCTGGACATAGAAAAAGAAGGCATTGGTTTCTGGGTGGAACCGGGCGATGTGCAGGGGTGGCAGCAAGCAACGACTTACTTATTAGATCATCCTGACGAAGCGCGGGCGATGGGCGATCGGGGGCGCTATCTCTGTGAAAAAAAATACAATCTAGCTCTCTTTACAGCCACCTTAGCTAAAACGCTGCGCTGCATTCCCCTTACTAGCAGCCCTGTATCCGCTTCTAGTCCCGTTTCATAGGAGACGCGCTATGCATAGAGACAGAGACATCAGATACAGCACGGCTATCGGATGCAGTCCAACAACGCTGCTTGGAGTCACCGTTTATCGTTTGAGCATGGACGCTGCATCGCACTATCAATTTGTCGCCCGATGATTAGCATTATTACCCCGGTTTATAATAGCGAACGGTTTATTGCTGCCTGCATTAATGCCGTCATTGAACAAAATCATCCTGATGTAGAACACATCATTGTTGATGGTCATTCAGTCGATCAGACCGTGAAAATCATTCAAGAGTATGCTGCGCGGTATGCCCATATCCGCTGGCTTTCCGAACCCGATCGCGGTCAATCGGACGCTATCAACAAAGGGATTGCTCTAGCGAAGGGGGAGATAATCGGCATTCTAAATGTTGATGACTACTATGAACCGAATGTGCTTAATCGTGTAGCCAAACGGTTTGAAGCGCTACCTGATCCAAGCTTTTTAACTGGTAACTGTCACGTTTGGGATAATGCTGGGAAGCTAATAGAAATCAATCGACCGACGAAATTAAGGTTGTTTGATTTAGTAACGGGGCTTAATATCTTTCCCTATCCGTGTAATCCCTCTGCCTACTTTTATCATCTGGCTTTACACCAAAAAGCTGGGCTATACCCCGTGAATGATCACTACTCAATGGACCTGGATTTTATTCTCAGGGCTGTGCAACGTGCGAACGTGGTTTATGTTGACGAAATCTGGGGCAACTACCGCCGTCTTGACGGTACAAAAACCGTGAATGATATGAAAGAGGGGCAAATGAATCAACGGGTTAACCACCTGCTGAGACGTTACCGCAAAGATTTGTTATGGCATCAGCAGGCACAGCTCGTACTACGCGACCGCTGGGCAACAGCACACCATTTTCTCACCCATCCCCTCGCCTTACCTGAAGCTATTCAAGCCAAATTACTTAAACATTCATATTGAGATAGTTTTTTAAATTCCTTTCGTTTGCTCTACTAAAACAGTTTGCTTGATCAAAAAAATGTCTATCACAACTAGCATTCTAATCCGAACAAAAAATGAAGCGAAAGATATTTCAAAGACGCTTGAGTTGATTGCGAACCAACTGCTAAAGCCAACTGAAATTATTGTTATCGATTCGGGTTCTACCGATGGAACGGTTGCATTGGTGAAGCAGTGGAGCGCTGTAACGCTGATGAAGATGCGTTCTGAGGATTTTACCTTTGGTCGTTCTTTGAACGTCGGGTTCGCTGCGACTCAGGCAGATGTAGTCATTGCGTTGAGTGCCCATGCCTTTCCCTGCGATCGCCACTGGCTACAAAATTTAGTCCGTCATTTTACCGACCCCCTTATTGCTGGCGTTTACGGAAAGCAGACGCCTCATACTGACGCCTATCCACCAGTCGAGCGGGATTACCGTAGCTTTTATGGCGAACAGCCACGAGTGCAGACGAATCCCAAATATGTGAACGATCACACGTTTTCCAATGCCAACGCTGCCATTCGTCGTCAGTGCTGGGAAAAACGACCGTTCGACGAAACCCTTTCCGGTTGCGAAGACACGGAATGGGCATGGGCGATGCTAACGCTAGGTAACAAAATCATTTACGACCCGGAGGCAGCGGTTTACCATTCGCACAACGAATCACTCCACAACGTTTATCGGCGCACCTATCGAGAAGCGCTGGCACAACAGGCGCTGTATCACCACGAGATGGGGCTGCGCGAGGCTTGGTACACCTGGTGGAATGCGGTTCTGGCAGATCTGCATTTTATTCGTCAACAAGGCAAAAATCACCAATGGTTATGGCGCATCCCCTTGTATCGCCTGCTTTGGACGTGCGGCTATCTCCGTCCCAGTCTACCTGCCGCCTTATGGAAGCCATTTTACAGACGGCTGACGTGTGAACAACTCGCACCCAAACAGGAGGTTGGTAGCCCATGAAACTTTTGATGCTGCTGTCAGCAACGGTACGCGGTGGTGCAGAAGAATATGCGCTGGCGATCGCCACTGCTGCCGCTCAGCCCAGTTGGGATACCCATGTCGCCCTACCGCACACGGAGGCAACGGCCTCACTGAGACGTGATTTTGCTGCGAATCAGGTGTCTGACCATCGCCTGGAAGTTGCTGAGCCGCGTAGCCGAGGCATTGCCGCCATAAAAGACGCGGTTTTGAGGTTAGTGCGGACTCTCGCCTTGCTGCTGATCGTGAAGCCAGACGTGGTGTTAATTAACGTGCCCTGGGCGGATCACTGCCTGGGCAGTATTGTTGCCTGCGGGCTAGTGCAACTGCCAACCGCCGTTGTATTTCACCTGATTCCGCCCGAAAAAGTGCCATTGAGCCGCGATCGCCGCCGTCTTTATACCTGGGCACGTGCCCGACACCAGCAATGGATCACCAACTCTGAAACCAACCGCCATCTGCTTGCCGATCTGTTTCAGATGCCAGTGAGTGACGTGTTGTGCATCTACAACGGTATAAAGCTCTCAGCGTTTCAAAGCGATCGCTCGAAAGCAGCCACGCTGCGTCAACAGGTGCGGGAGCAACTGAACGTGCCAGCAAGCAGCAAGCTTTTATTAACGATTGGTCGTCTAGCACCGCAAAAAGGATACACCGACTTTATAACCATCCTGCCGCGCCTGCTGGAAGCCTACCCGGATGTGCGTTTGCTCTGGGCTGGTGATGGTGAACAACGGCAAGAACTCAGCGATCGACTGCATGAGCTTGACATTGCTGATCGCGTGCATCTGTTGGGACATCGCTCTGATTTGCCCCGGTTACTCCAAGCGGCAGACCTTTTTGTCTTTCCGACCCGCTTCGAGGGGCACCCCTTTGCCTTGCTAGAAGCAATGGCAGCAGAACTCCCGATCGTCACTACTGACGCCAGCAGTATCCCCGAAGTGATTGAGCACGAAGTACACGGCTTACTGTGCCCCATAGGTGATAGTGCGGCGCTCCTTAACGCTATCCTCTGGGCACTGCAATACCCAGAGCAAATGCAAGCAATGGCGCAAAGGGCATACCAGAGAGTACAGGCATTTGACCAGACAGCGATGAGTGCAAAAACGCTGCATGTTTTACAAACTATGGTTCACTTGGAGCCTCAAGAACTGACAACGAGTGCTTATTCAAAGTGATGACTTAATTTGCTTAATTCAAAGTGGATTGCCATCCTACAGCTAAAGCGAAAAAACTATGGCTAGATTCTTGTTCTAACGTTCTTTTTGTTGTCTTATCAACCTCAAGCAAGTAGTTAGCATGTTACAGACGTCTCACCCTCCAGAAACAAACGTAGTAAATACTTCTAAACCCGCTATTTGCTTGCTCGATCCAGGCATTAGTGATCATAACCATAACCCAAGCTCTAATTTGGGCGATCTCATTATTCAAGCGGCTGTTTTGCGTGAACTCAAGCATCTTTTTGGTCAGCGCGATATTGTTAGCATTTCAACTCATACACCGTTGAAAGAACGACACTTTCAAATGATTCAAGCTAGCCCTATTGTTCTAGTTGGCGGCACCAATTTACTGTCATCAAACATGAACCACTATAATCAGTGGAAAATCACGCTGAAAGATGCGTTCCGTCTGCAAAAACGGGTGCTTTTGATGGGGGTAAGCTGGTGGCAGTATCAGGGTAGACCTAACCCTTACACACTGGCGCTGATGCATCTGGCGTTGTCGTGGAATGGCATTCACTCGGTGAGAGATCACTACACAAAAGCCAAACTACGATCGATGGGCATTTGGAATGTGCTCAATACCGCGTGCCCAACGATGTGGACTCTGGCGAACTTAACGCCGGATGATATTCCAAAAACGAAAGCCAAAAATGCGCTGATTATGCTGACGGATTACTCTCAGAATAGTGATCTCGATCGTAAACTTCTGGAACTGGCGATCGCTCAATATGAAACAGTCTATTTTTGGCCTCAAGGACCCGGCGATCGAGACTATATGACTCACTTCAACTTGCCTGTAACGATTCTCGATCGCTCACTGCCTGCCTTAGAAAATCTGCTCCAGTCCGATATCTCCTTGGATTACATTGGCACTCGGCTTCATGGGGGCATTCGCTGTCTTTTGGCAGGACGGCGATCGCTCATTCTTAAGATTGATCATCGTGCAACCGAAATTGCTCAAGCAACGGGTTTACCATCAGCCGCACGGGACGATTTTGAGTACATTGAGCGCTGGGTTACTCAACCTTTTGTGACCCGTCTGACGCTTGATACGGCTGCGATCGACCAATGGCGAAAGCAATTTACATCGAAAGTTGCCTGATCCAGTTTTTGTCCCTTTTCCTAACACTTTCTAGCGCTAACGTCTATGCGAGTTCTCTTTGTTTCTACTCATTATCCTCACGATTTACGACGTGATGTGCAGGGTACCTACAAGCGCATGGCACTGCTCATTGAGACGCTGAAAGCAATGCTTCAAAGTACATCCACAGCGCCTCAGCTAGATGTGTTGTTTTATGTGCCGCCTGAAACAGACACCTCCCCAGCCGCAATCGAGGCAGCCGAAACAGCTCTCTCCCAGCATTGGGATGTGCCCCTCACTCTCTTTCTTTGCCCTGAGTTTGTTCACGCCAAGCCGCTGTCAAAGTGGGAGCAGCAAGCACCGGGCATGGTCAACTTTTTTCAGCAGCGGGATTTAGTTCGCACCAGCCAACCTGAGCAAGTGCAAGCCTTTGAGGCGTGTTTGAGCCGCCAACCGGATGCTGTGTTGATCCATCGTCTGCGATCGATGTGTCCTGCCTTGCTCACTCGTCAGCCCCTGCCACCCATTTTCTTTGATCTGGATGACATTGAACACATCGCGTTTTTGCGAGACATTCGACAACCGCCAACCCGCTTGATGACGCTGCTCTATTACCTGCATCTTCCAGCGCTATGGTGGGGCGAACGACAGGCTATGCGGCTGGCGCAGCAGACGTATGTGTGTTCACAACAAGACAGAATGTATTTGACCAGGCAAGGGGTAATGGGCGTGGTGACAATTCCGAATGCGGTCGCTATGCCTCAAGTGCCACCATTGACTGCCGAGCCAACGCTGCTGCTGCTGGGTGCATACCACTATTACCCAAACATCAACGCCGCTAACTTTTTGATTGAGATGGTGTTTCCGCACATTCGACAGCAGGTGCCAAAGGCACAGTTGATCATTGCTGGCAAGCAACCGGAGAACATTCGCAGCTATACACGTGGGCTGTCGGGAGTAGAATTTACAGGCTTTGTGGATGATTTGGCGGCGTTGTACCGTCGATCGCGCGTGGTTTGCTGTCCCATTTTGTCGGGTGGCGGTACGCGGGTCAAACTGGTGGAAGCAGCGGCGTACGGCAAGCCAATGGTTTCGACTCGCATTGGAGCGGAAGGGCTGGAGTTTGTTGACGGTCAGGCGGTGTTGTTACGAGATGATCTCACCAGTTTTGCGGCTGCCTGTGTCGAACTGCTGCAAAATGATGCCCTGTGTGAACGCCTGGGAGCGGCGGCACGAATGGCTGCGATCGAGCATTACGATCGCGCCAACATTGTGAAGTTGCTTCAGCAATCAATGCAAGCTGCGTTAGGTCTTAAAGAGAATCAACCTATGCTTGCCGTCCGCTCAACGTAATGTGTAGAAAAGCATTAAAACTATGGACATTCTACAAATTTATCCCCGCCTACCACCTGCGATCGATGGTATTGGAGACTATGCGCTGACGTTAGCCAACGGGTTGAAACAGCGTCAGATTCAGACTCATTTCATGACGTTTCGGCAAGAGAATCAAGCGGTCGATGGCAGCGATCGCTTTCCCATGCTGCAACTACCTGTTGATACTCCGCAAGCGTTTGTCGATGCCATTCCGCCGCAGATTCGTCAGGTGATTTTGCACTATTCTGACTATCCCTATGATCCTAAATATGGCGCGCCTTTTTGGTTGATTAACGCGCTAGAGGCAATGAAGCAGCAGCGATCGCTTAAACTGCTGGTCATGTTTCATGAATTTCCCTCCTTCTATCTGTTGAAAAAAACGTTTTATCTGTTTCCCTGGCAGCGATCGGTTGCCTGGAAGCTGGCTCAATTAGCCGATGTTGTGGTGACAAATAATGCAGTGACCAAAACGCTTCTGGCAGAAAAAATACAGCAACCTTTGCTCAATCTTCCTGTTTTCTCTAATATTGGTGAACTCGCTCAACCACTGCCCTTAAAGCATCGTCGTCGCCGCTTAATTGTGTTTGGTACACCGGGACGCCGCGCACGCATTTATCAGCGATCGCACGCGATGTTACGCAATAGCTGTCGGCTTTTAGGCATTGAAGAAATTTATGATATTGGTCCGTCATTGCACTTAAATCAAGCCGAGATTGACGGCATTCCCTTAGTCGAAATGGGAGAACAACCAGCCGCAACCATTAGTCAACTATTGTCTGATGCCATCGCTGGCATTGTTTATTCCACAGATAACGGACGCTTGGCAAAGTCTGGCGTTTTTGCCACCTACTGCGCTCATGGATTGGTACCACTGGTTACACAAGAACAATCGCCTTTGATGGATGGCTTGCAAACAAATACCCACTTTCTGTTTGCCGGACTGCAAGCGCCAAAAATGACGATCGATGCCATGCAAGCGATCGCGGCTACGGCTCATCAATGGTACATAAACCACAATCAAGCCAATACGGTCGATTGCTTTGTGTCAGCGCTTGTAGAGTTAGTAGCCAATCAAAGCTAAGGTTGTTTGAATCGGTTTTATGCTTTAGCTTAAAGCCACTGAAGTTGAACCAAGCTAAACATTTTTACTAAAAAACTAAACACTTTCTCTTGACGTTCATTGCCTATTTTTAAGCTAAAGGACTTGTCACTATGCCACTGAGTCAAGCAAAAAATCGAGCTGAGACAACTGCATCCGTACCGCTCCGGCAACTGTCGATCGTCATCATTGCGAAGAATGAGGAAGAATGTATTGCAAACGCAATTCGATCGTCGCTGCCCATTGCCGATGAAGTGGTTGTTGTTGATAGCGGCAGTCACGATGCAACGGTGCAAATTGCTCAGAAACTTGGCTGTCAGGTCTATCACAATGCCTGGTCGGGCTACTCCAATCAGCGGAATTTTGGCGCGGACAAGGCTCAGCATGACTGGATTTTTTTCATTGATGCCGATGAAGTCATTGACGAGCGCTTAGCCGCCGCCTTATTGGAGTGGAAATACGCAGCCACCACGCCAGCCAACGCCTTCTCGGTCATGCGTATTGGCGACTTTTGGGACAAGTGGCTTGATAGCCGA
>JBBSHC010000097.1:0-8359 GCA_038253425.1 Leptolyngbyales cyanobacterium
CAGATGTCTGCCCCGTTCCGCCTGCTTCCCCGGTACGCGAGTTATTGCCAGCAACCACGTAGGAACCAGGGCGATACACTTCGCCCACGATGGCAATGTTGATCGGTTGCGCTTTATCAGCAGCAAAGTTAGCATCTGCAAGCTGCACCGACTCTGCCAAATTGATGTTAGTCGCTGTCGGAATCATAATGGAGTCGCCGTCCCGCAGCGTTAAATCTTGAGAACGATCGCCCGTTTGGAAAAACTGCCACAAATCAACGGTAACTAGTTGATCGGAACCATTCAGTTGAGGGCGACGCACCTGAACCTGATGCACGTTGGCTGCCTGGGTAATGCCCCCTGCTTGCTTGAGTGCGCTAGTCAAGGTCGGAAATTGGGTGCCCCCCTCTTGTGCAGACAACGCGATCGGATAAGAACCAGGACGACTTACTTCTCCCGCGATCGTAATTACTAGTGGGCGAGGAGCCAGCAGACTGACAGTCGTATACGGGCGTTTGTAGTAGCGATTATATTTAGCCGAGAGCAGCGCACCCGCCTGTTTGAGCGATAAGCCTTTTACAGAAACAGTGCCAACTAAGGGCAAGTTAAGCGAACCATCCACTAGAACTTGATACCTGCCGTTCTCATTGCTGTATTCAGGCACATCGAAGATATCGATTTGAATGCGATCGCCTGCTCCTAAGGTGTAAGAGCTTTCTTGCGGAGCAGTCGAGCGCGCCAGGTTTGAAGGACTGCCCTGGGCAAGCACCCCCTGCAACTTACCAAAAGCAGGACTTGCTGCCAGAACAAACGTCAGCAGTGCTACTGGAATGGATGGAGTGAGGCGGAGATTAGTAGAAATCACTTGGCATACTCCCGAAATGTAAGACGAATAGCTGGAGACAACTGCCAATTTGACTAGAGCAAACATGGTAGGGAAGCCCCGTAAAACTATTTACCTTCTAGACTCTTGATCACCGGGAAAGTTCGGATACTTCACACAAGCTCCATACTTCCGTTATTGCTTGGTGAAAGCTTTACATAAGCATCGGTGCATTGGCATCAGAGCAGGGAGACATCAGTTCACTATTCGATAGTGAACGAACCGAAACCGGAGAAAAGCAACAGCTTCATCAAAACTCGTCCGCAGTCAAAACCTTTAAGCACGCCTGCAAGCATTCCAATTTGGTTGGTACTTATATACTTACTTCACCACAACTCGCCCTCACCCTTGTATCTTGAGAAGTGAGCGGTAGAAGGACTTTGATCAGTTCTCCTTCGCCTTGGGGAGAAGGGGCTAGGGGATGAGGGTCAGTCGTTTGGTGTTTTAAGATATAAATGCCATTTGGTTGGCGTTTTACTTGAGTAAGTGAGCCAGCTTAAAGACTCAAAAGAGACAATCCACATCTGGCAGGCTTGTACTGCAATGTGTTTGGCACTGCTAGATGCTCAACCGTTTCGCAGACTCCATTTGGTTAATCGATCCGCCTTAATCGACCAATTGCACTTCCTGGCGTAGATAAGCTTGAATAAATGGGTCAAGATCGCCATTCATCACGTCGGTAATGGCTGTCGTTTCAACTCCAGTACGCAGGTCTTTGACCATTTGGTACGGGTGAAAAACATAGTTACGAATTTGATTACCCCAAGCCGCTTCCACCATGTCACCGCGAATGTCCGCGATTTCTTTTGCCTTTTGTTCTTGAGCAATGATGAGTAGTTTAGCTTTCAGAATCACCAGCGCTTTCTCTTTGTTCTGAAGCTGCGATCTCTCCTGAGTACAGCGCACGGCAATGCCTGTAGGGATGTGCAAAATTCGTACCGCTGTTTCAACCTTATTCACGTTTTGCCCACCCTTACCGCCAGCACGAGTGGTAGTAATCTCCAGATCCTTAGCAGGAATGTCAAGCTGCACGGAGTTATCAATGAGCGGCATAATTTCTACACCCGCAAAGCTTGTCTGTCGTTTGTCATTGGCGTTAAAGGGCGAAATTCTCACCAGGCGATGGGTGCCTTTCTCTGCTTTTAGATAGCCGTATGCGTAACGTCCATCAATTTCCAACGTGACAGACTTGACTCCAGCCTCGTCACCGTCCGATCGCTCCACCTCATGCACCTTGTAGCGATGATCTTCTGCCCAGCGAAAATACATCCGCAGCAGCATTTCTGCCCAATCCTGTGCATCGGTGCCCCCCGCTCCCGCATTGATGGTTAAAACAGCACCTTTAGCGTCATACAGACCCGACAGCAATTGCTGGAGCTCCCACTGGTCAAGGTCTTGGCTTAGCTGAGTGACGTTTGAGTGAGCTTCCTCCAGTAGGGCAGGATCTTCTTCTAGCTCCAGCAGTTCCAACACGGCTCTGGCGTCTTCCAGGTTGGCTTGCCACTGGTCAAGCTGTTGCAGGTGCGATTTAAGATCGTTTAACTCTTGCAGCGTTTGTTGGGCGCTCGTCTGGTCATTCCAGAAGTTTGGTTGAGCCGCCACTTGCTCCAGGTCTTGAATTTTTGCAGTTAAGGCAGGTACGTCAAAGATAGTCCTGAGTTTTACCCAGGCGCTCAGCTAACAGTTCGACTTCCCGTTTAATTTCGAGGGTTTCCATCACGATCGCCAAAAAGGTTCAGAAAATGAAGTAGAAGTGTGGTCTGTAGAGACAACTTACGTTAACCGTTGCGCCTCTACAGACCACTGTAAACCGTAACCGATCCCACTCAGCAACTAATCACGACCGTTGAGCGCAATCAGCAACCGCAGAATAAAGACAAACAGATTGATGTAGGTCAAATACATCGATAGCGCGGCGGGTAAATATTGATCATCCCGATAGGTACGGGGAAGAATATAAAAATCCACCACAGCGGCTCCAGCAAAAAGCAAGACACCAATGCCAGAAATCGCAACTTCCAAAAATGTGGGGGTATAAACGCCAAAGAAACTCAGCCCAAACTGCAACAGCACCACTACAAACAGGGCAATAATGCCAAGTCGTACGGTTTGAGCCAACGCCATGCCATCGCGATCGCTCAAATTAGAGCCAATCTGTCGCCCAGCGATAAACGCGACCCCACATCCTAGTGCTGCAATGCCAACGCCCGTTATGCCAACGCCCTGAGTGCGAAGAGCAAGAAACACTAGACCACTGAGGGTATAGCCTGACAGTAAGCTATAGGTGGCTAGCAACGGCATCGCCACGCTGTTGTTGCCTTTTGCAGCCACGCTAGACGCAACAAAAAACAAAATTAGCTCTAACACCACCGCCCCGATCATCGTGGGGAAGAAGAGCCCTGGGTTGGTTTCTAAAACTCGCAGCCCCCCAAAGGTGCCCGCCGCTGTCAAAATGAGTCCGCCGCCGAGCCAGGGAAGTGCGTTAGCAATCACATTCGGACCAATTAACGCCTGACCTTTCGCTTCTCGAATTGCCTGACGGAAGTTACTGGTATTACTCATGGGACTTCCTCTCGTCTACAAAATAGCAATGGATTGTCACAGTCTCTATTTTCGCTTGCTTTTTGAGACGCGCGCCAAGAAACATCGGGAACTTACAGGGTTAGCACTGCTGTAGAAAGAGCCTACGACCAAATTAAGTTGTTGAGGCGTTTACGTATATATGCCGAACCCGCTTGAGTGCCCTCTTGGCTAGTACCGTGGATCGACGATGGTTTCAGCTTGACCAGTGCAGAACAATAGGTTCAACACTGAAGTGAAAGGTGACCCGCAGATGATGGCGACTCAAACCTCTGTTCGTTCCCGTGGTATGGAGCTACTGATGTCCTACTACCAGAAGCCCTCTGTTAGAGTGCGTAATCAGCTAGTGCAGCTTAACGCAGGCTTGGTGAGAAAGATTGCCCATCGCGTCAGCCATCAGTGCGCCGAACCGTATGAAGACCTGGAACAAATTGGCTACCTGGGTTTGATTTGTGCGGTTGAACGGTTTAATCCTCAGCAAGGTTGTGCCTTCAGTTCGTTTGCGGTGCCTTACATTCGTGGTGAGATGCTGCATTTCCTGCGCGATCGTAGCGGTACTGTTAAGATTCCCCGTCGCTGGCAGCAACTCAACAAAGAAGGACAACGAGTTCGAGAATCGTTCATGGAAGCCTTTGGTCGTCAACCAGCGGATGACGAAATTGCGGCTGAACTTGGCGTAACGGTCAACGAATGGCGTGAAAGCAAACTGGCAACCCAGAATCGCCTTCCCCTCAGCCTCGACGCTACGATTTCTCAGCAGGTTGACTCACCGATGACCCTCGGCGACACCCTGCCCGACGCCAACTACCAAACGCTGCAAAACCTGGAAGAAGATCGCCAACAGCTTCAGCGGGCATTGAATCAGTTAGAAGACAAGACGCGTGAGGCGATCGAGTTCGTTTTTATGAAAGACCTCTCTCGTAAAGAAGTCGCAGAACAAATTGGGGTCAGCCCCATGACGGTGACTCGGCGCATCCATCGTGGCATTCAACAGATGGTAACGCTGCTTCAGCCTCAGGTTTTGCAAACCGATCCATAAGGGTTAAACGGTTCTACCTTCATCATCTTTCACCAAGTGAGTATCCTGTGCTGGGTTAGCCGACGCTGATCCAGCTTTTTTAATGCTCCTCACTTTTCCTACCCCCTTGCTCCTAAGATCATGCCAGCTAGCAGGACAAAGCCGATCGTGACGTTTTGCTTGAAAAGTTGGGCATAGGTGCGGTGGGGGATCGTTTTCTGACAGAGACGGTAGTATTGCCAGAACCACATCAAAGCGGCGATCGCTAGTGTGACCCAAAACGCTGCATGAAGCTGCATTACAGTACCGAGTGCTGCTAGAAGTAAGACGGTGCCTGCAAAAAACAACCCGATCGCGTGGGATACGTAAGCGCCAAAAAAAAGTGCCCCTGACTGAATGCCAATGCGGCGATCGTCGTCGCGATCGGACATGGCATACACGATATCGAAACCAAGGGTCCACAGCACGGTTGCGCCCCACAACAGCCAGGTGGCGGTACCCAGACAAGGTGTGGATGCGGCTGTAGCATTGCAGCTAACGGCACTCCAGCTAATGAGTACTGCGAAGCCCCACCCGATCGCCAGCACTAGTTGCGGGACAGGGAAAACGCGCTTTGCTAGTGGATAAAGAACAATGATAGGAACGGCGGCTACACAAAGCCAAAAGGTGAGTGGATTGAGGTAGAGCGACAGTACCCAGGCACAACCAAACGATACGAGGGCGACTACTAAGCCGACTTTAATTGACAATGCACGGGATGCCAATGGTCGGTTACGCGTTCGCTCTACTTTGGGATCAATGTTTCGATCCCAGAGATCATTGGCAACACAACCTGCTGCACTGGTGGCAAGGGTACCCAGCACAATGATTCCTACAAGGGATAATGGTGGTGCTCCGCGTGCGGACAGGAAAACTGCCCAGAGTGCGGGGATCATCAAGATTAGTCGTCCTTCCGGTTTATCCCATCGTAAAAGCCGAAAAATTGTCAGCCAGGTTGATTCAGAGCGATCGGGTGAAATGGACATGAAAGAAGAGGCGCAGTAATGAAAAGAACGTCTTAAATTAATTTTGCTTTTTGCCTGCACTGTTAACTGAGGTTCAAAGCTTTCTGTTGGGCGTCGTGAATCCGCTGATTTGCCTTCTGCCAGATAGTCCAGGCGCTAAAGCGGAGCGATACTTTGGTGCCGTTAGTGTAGGTTTTTACATCGTATTTTTGCACCAGTGCGGCGGCATCCGGCGGAGAAAGCGGCACCAGTTGATTAAAGACATCATCGTACAGCCACTGCGTGTTTGCTGCTTTGAAGTTGAGGTAGGCTTTCCACAGTTTAAGCACCACTTGATAATCATCGATCGCGGCTAACAGCACCGGATAAACGGGGTGATTTTTCGCATCGGGTTCTTTAGCAAATTGATCAAAGGTGGTTTGTAATTTTTGTACCAGGTGGCTGTAGTCGGTATAGTCCACTCCAATTTGTTCTAAAGTCAAACTGGTCTGAGAAGCACCATCGGGCAGTTTGTTGAGTGCGGTGGCAATCTCTGCAAACTGCTGGAGTGTGAGACGTGCTTTTGTTTCGCTTGTAAGACGTTGATTGATGGCGTTGTAATTACTGCGATAGACAATTAGTTTTGCCTGACTTTGTGACGCGATCGCAGTCGTTGGTGGAAGAGGCTCCAAAAGGGCGATCGCCTGTTGCCATTTGTTGCTGGCACGTTGCCAGATTTTGATGGAATGCGGTGGGTTTTGCACAGTCACGGCTGCTTGCCATGCTAACGTTTGGGCTTCCTTTAAATGGTCGAGCGCTGTAGCTTCAGCCGTTAAGCGATCGCTAATCGCGGCATAGTTAATCCGGTAGACAGCGAGTTTTGCCTTTGCTTGTGCGGCAACAGGCGAGCCATCGGGAATTGTTTCGAGTAGATGGATTGCCTGCCGCCACTTTACCCGTGCGGCTTGCCACGTGGAGGCTGCATGAGGCGGATGCTGCACCATGACGGCTGCATCCCAGGCTAAGCGACGGGCAGCCGTAAAATTATCTGATGCCGACGTGGGTGAAGTGGCGATCGTTTCCTGCGCTGCCTGCTCGGATAGTGGGTGGGTGGAACTTTCTGCGACACTGCGATCGCTGATGTTGCATCCCGCCAATAGCAAGAGGCTAGTTGATAAAACGAAAGTTGAGCTTAAAGCATTCATTGCGATCGAAGGACAGGTACCTGAAGATTCAGAGGGTCGCGAGACTTTAAACGGCTGCACTCTATACAATTCACATTGCCTTAGCGAGAGAATGACGGGAGGATGATGGCGCAGGGGTTTACAATAAACGGATCGCACGTCATAGACGAGGTGAGTTTCCATTATTGAACTACCCGCCAAAGCGTCAATTCAAGCGATCGCATGCTGTCGTACCGAGAACATCTTAATCCACAAACTAATTTCTTCATGACTGTTCGTCAAACGCTCTACGAAGGCAAAGCTAAAATTCTCTACGCAACCGATGACCCGACAGTGCTGCTGACCTACTTCAAAGATGATGCAACTGCATTCAACGCGCAGAAACGAGGCAGCATTCAGGGTAAGGGTTCTGTTAACTGCGCGATTTCCAGCCATTTGTTTAAGCAACTGGAAGCCAGCGGTGTTGCCACCCATTTCATTGATCAAATCAGTGCGAATGAAATGCGGGTGCGGGCAGTCACTATTTTGCCGATCGAGGTTGTCGTCAGGAACATTGCAGCAGGTAGCCTCTGTCAACAAACTGGCATAAGCTTGGGAACAGTGCTGCAACAACCATTGGTAGAGTTCTATTACAAAAATGATGCTTTGGGTGATCCGTTGCTAACCCGCGATCGTCTGCTGCTTTTGCGTTTAGCGACTCCAGAACAGGTGGAGCAGTTACAGGCGATGGCACTGCAAATCAATACTTTTTTGAAGCTGTTTTTTTTACAGTGTGGCATTACCCTGGTAGACTTCAAGCTGGAATTTGGGCTGGATCACAACCAGCAGCTAATTTTGGCAGACGAAATCAGCCCGGATACTTGCCGCCTGTGGAACATGGCAGAGGATGACCCTAACCAACGGGTGATGGACAAAGACCGTTTTCGTCACGATCTGGGGGATGTAGAGTCGGCGTACCAACAAGTGATGGAGCGAGTTTTAAGTCAGGCGCTTTAAGTGAAGCAGCAAGCGTGAAGAGCGTTTTTCAGGTCACTTATAACCGCTGAACTAAGAACTCATTGCAGCAATCTAGGTATTGGTACCAAGCAATGCGGTAAAATTTCACAGTTTACCGATTTCTTTAAATTCGCCTGAGTTATTGCTGTTTCGTGGGTCCTGCTTAAAGCAGGACACGGTGTGTGGACGTGTCAACTAATTTGAACAACATGCGTTTATCTCCAGTCTTGGTGGCGTTGCTAGCTGCCGCAGCAACCCTGGGTTTGTCAAACGCCGCAAGAGGAGAGACCCAATCGGCTCCCGTGCGTGCAGCCGCTGCGATCGGTATTGTGCCTCCAGCTAGTGCGCCAGCAGCAAAAAATGCTGAGACAGGAACCGCTGGTCGTGCATCAGTGGGGCAGGCAGAGCTAATCCGTGGGCTTTCAGCGTTGCAAACAGGCACTCCAGTCAAAGCCGCTCAGCGATCCTCGCCCTCATCAACGCCCGCGATCGCGCAGTCAACGCCAGAGCAAGAAACGCCCAATCAAATTCAGATTGGTCCTGCGGGTCCGGCTCTAGTTACTCCCACCAGTCCAACGGTGACGCCAATACCGACACCATCCACTCCAGCAACAGAAGCGGCACCACCGTCACCAAGTCCGTCACCCGGAGCGACGCCAGAGGTAACGCCGACCCCAGCGCCAGAGGCTACGCCAACGCCATCCAGCCCAGAGTCTCCGCAATCAGCCCCAGCGAC
>JBBSHC010000098.1:0-8311 GCA_038253425.1 Leptolyngbyales cyanobacterium
GTCAATCAGGCTCAGACCTAAAGGCATTAAGCCTGCTTTAGAAACTCGACCGGAATATCTTTTTTCGTTTCTACGGTTGGATTGCTGCGATCGTCAGGTGACTTGTGCTTGCAAATCCGACCCTTATACAGCGCTTGGCTCCAGGGAATTGGTTTGACTGCTGCTTTTGTAGAGAAGACAATGTCTGCCTGCCCGTCTTCTTTCCACTTGGCAATGCGGGAGTACAGATAGGTGTGGTAGTTATCTGGGTCAACTTTTACAGTACCTTGGGGTGCCTTAAACTCTTGCCCACGAGTCGCCTCGCGGAGATTAGCAGTAGTAAATTCTTTCCCTGCTTCCGCAAGCTTCTCCATTGCCTGTGCCATGAAGAATGTTTGGATGTATGCCGCTTCCATCACGCCATTTGTCACGCGATCTTTGCCAAACTTCGCTTTGAACTGCTCCACAAACGCCTTGTTCTCCGGTGTCTCAACGGTTTGGAAGTAGTTAAAGCTGGTGTAGTGCCCTTCCGCAAACTCAGGACCCATTGCCTGAATTTCTTCTTCGGTGGTCGGGTACGCCATGATGGGCGTATCTTTCGAGGTTAGTCCAGCATCCTTGTACTGCTTGTAGAAGGCAGGGATACTATCGCCCACCAGGTTACTCAACACAAAATCAGGTTTTGCCTGCTTGATCTTGTTGATGATGGTAATGAACTCGGTGGTTCCCAGCGCCGCATATTCGTCACCAACCACTTCACCGCCTGCTTTTACCAGTTCGGCTTTAGCGATTCGGTTGCTTTCTTTGGGGTAGATGTAGTCGGAACCAATGAAGAAGCCCTTTTTGCCAAAGTTCTTGGCGCAGTAGGGGATGGAGTCAGTAATCTGCTGGTTTGGAGCGGCACCTGTATAGATGACGTTAGAGCTGCACTCGTTGCCTTCGTAGTAAACGGGGTAGTACAGCATTTTGTCTTTTTCTTCAAAGACTGGCAGTACAGACTTACGGCTGGCGGAAGTGTAGCAACCCAGAACGCAAACCACCTTGTCTTCGTCGATCAACCGCTTTGACATCTGGTTGTACAAATCCCAGTTGGAGTCAGGGTTGACAACCACTTGCTCAATTTTTTTGCCCTTGATGCCTTGCTTACCAGTCCAGGGACCTTTGCCTTCGTTGATTTGCTCGATCGCCAAAAAGGTTGCGTCTTGCAGCGATTTTTCCACGATCGCGATCGATCCCGTGGTCGAGTACATTACCCCGACTTTAATACCGTCGCCGGATGCTGTTGATGCCACTGGGCTGGCACCTGGTGACGCTGAGGAATCAGCCGTTGGTGAACCGCCACTTGAACAAGCAGCAACAATACTAGAGCCAAGTGCAAGTGATCCATACTGGATAAATCGGCGACGATTCATACCACCAAGTATGAGCAGGGGCTGACGCGACTTCATGAAGCAATTCTCCTTCCTGTTTAAAAAGCTTGTATGTGCAATCAAACCTATCAAGTCGCACGATCGCGGAATTTGATGAGGTCGTCCTTTGTGTAGAGGAGTGCTGCAATACTGTGTGATATTAGAGTTACGGTTGCACAGTATTTGTATCTAGGTATACAAATGCTTTTTGGTCAAGCTTACAACTCATCCAGTGAGGCAGATCACACTCTGCTGAAGAGATAGATCACAACCTGCTAAGCGATCATATGAAGCCGCAATGGTTCTTTACCTTAAAGGTGGGAAGCCTGACTTGAGCGATCGCGTTATGACCGCTCTAGCAGCGCGATCGTGTGGAACTGGATCACTTGCGACTAACTTATGCAGATGCTTGTATATGGCTTGCGTGAAGGCTTGGCGGCAAGTTGGCGACCAGAAACGCAATTACAGCAGTTAACCCTTCCTGTGTTTTGAGATTGGAAAAGACAAATGGCTTCGTGCCCCGCATTTTTTTAGCATCTCGCTCCATCACAGCCAGATCTGCACCCACGTGAGGAGCCAGGTCAATTTTGTTAATCACTAACAGGTCAGACTTGGTAATGCCGGGTCCACCTTTACGGGGAATTTTGTCGCCGCCAGCCACATCAATCACATAGATAGTGAGATCAACTAACTCTGGGCTAAAGGTTGCCGCAAGGTTGTCGCCACCGCTTTCAACAAACACTAGATCCAGATGGAGGAACTGCTGCTCCAGGTCTTCGATCGCTGCCAAATTCATTGACGCATCTTCCCGAATCGCCGTATGCGGACACCCACCCGTTTCAACCCCGCGAATGCGATCGCCCGCCAATGCCTGACTCCGCACCAAAAACTGAGCATCTTCCTGAGTATAAATGTCGTTCGTGACAACCGCCAGCTCGTAGCGATCGCGCATCGCCTTGCACAACGCCTCTACCAGCGCTGTCTTGCCTGACCCGACTGGACCCGCTACTCCAACTCGAAACGCACTCATAGGATTTTTAGCTTGTTGGCTTTAGATTCTAAACTGATTCAGAGAAACCGATTCAGACACTCTGTAACAGAGCTTAATCTAAAGTGCGAACCACTGTTGTACAGCGGCATAAAGTTTGCACCTGAAAAAATAATGGTGATGTCGCTGCACCAGATGCCCAGCCATCCCTAAGCTTTTACCTTTGCTGACAAGATGCCTGCTAACGTTGCCGCTTGTGATAACGCAAAGAGTACAGTGACTAAAACGACTGGTCGAACGCGCTGATGTAATGGATAAGTAAGCAGATTAACATAAAACCGTAGGGATTCTAGTCGGCTATGAGTGCGATCGCGCTGTGAACAAATTTGATGAAAGTGAAAAGCGCCACAACCATAGTTAAATTGCTGCCGCCAAAATTTAGAGAAGGTCAACTCATGGGCATGGTAAACCAATGCCTCTGGTACATAAATCAAGGCATAGTTTTGCCCTAGCCACCGATCGCAAAACTCGCGATCTTCCCCTGCTGAAAGCGGGAAGGTTGTGTTGAAGCCATCGATTTTTTGAAAGGATGCTTTTGGCAGCGCGAAATTATTAGATGTACAGAAACGTGCCTGAGTAGCAATTGCATTGTAAAACGTATAAAGATAATCAATTAATAATTGGCTGGTAGTAGAATACACATTTTCAGGTAACGCATTAAGCGTTTTTCCTCCGATCGCAACTGTTGGCATCACTGCAAAATGAGCTGCCAAAATGTTGAGCCAGTCGGCAGTAGGAAGGCAATCATCATCTGTAAACACTAAAAATTGACCTGTTGCTCGTGCTGCGCCAGTGTTACGTGCTGCTGCTGGACCCGCATGAGACTGCGAAACTAACGTTAGTTTAATCTGAGTCTGAAACGGTGCAATGAGATTTTCTAGCGGCGTTTGATCGCCATCATTCACGACAATGATCTCAAAGCGATCGCGCGGATAGGCAAGCTGTACAAGAGCTTCTAAGCAAGCCGCTAAGCGTTTAGGACGTGCATAGGTGGGAATAATAATTGAAAAAAATTGGTTCTACTGTCATGACTAACGACGCATTCTATTTCTAGCTTTTCACTATTCGTGGTACTCGCATAAAATCAATGCTTATCGCAATCGGTAGAAAACAGGTTCATTTCTCACATCGTGACCAAAAACAGGACTCATAACGTTCTCATCTTTCACTAACTGCAATAAAGCCGCTTCTGTGGGTGCCTTAATACCCGGTCCCGCCGCAACAAAACCTATCTGGTTCTCACGCAAGTGAGAGAGCCATTGAGCAGATTGATCTGCCCCTAGTAACGGTACGTGTAAAACCTGTCGATTCAATGCTGTACCGTAAAATAAATAGCTGCGAAAACTAGAAAAATACGCTAATTTTTCACTCTTTACGCTCTGGTCAAGAAAAGCATAAAGACCTTGATAAATTTCTGCACGTTGTAGATCTCGTTCTGCTCGTGCTGACCAGGTAATAGTTGTCAGTATGCCAAGACAAAGCAAGAGAAAGATTAATAACATTTTGCCATTGCAAAAAAATTGTTTTCTAGAAAGAGAAGTTTTGGCATTAGTAATCATCGCAAGCGGCACCAGTACTGCCAATAGCCCTGCGAGTATAAGCAAAGAGGATGCCAAGCTTGACAAACTATGCTCTAAAAGTTTTGACAAATAATTAGTGACCGTATTAGATGCCAAACCAGCATCATCGATAAGTTTGCCACCCCAAATAATGCGGTTTCCAGTAAAATTTTGTCTTGCAGCCAAGTCGAAAATGCTGGCGCTAATCACTCCCAAAATGCTGCTGACTACAACGATCGCCGTAATCAGCCTGCCCGATAGACTAAATGCTGTAGCGGTAACCGCTGCCACTACACCCAACATGCCTAAAAATGGATAGCCATACCGCATGTTATTACCTAGCAACGGGCTCAGTTGACTACTGTAATAGCCACTGGTACCGGAGCTATAAGGGGTATTCCAGTACAAAAAGGCTGTCAAGAACAACAAAGCGCTCAAAAAAATAAGTGTAGTACGCTTGATTTTATTTTGGTTTCTCATGAGAGCGATCGGTAATAGCATAGCCTGCAACAACAGCGCCAGAAACGGCAACTGTAATCTTGCAACTACTTGTATACCCAGCGTTCTCCAATGTGAAAGATTAGTCGGATCAAATTGATCTGTTAGGGTAGTTTTTTGAAGTTTAGAAATGCCCTGAAATAAGGAATCAAAGCTTGCCCCTGGCAACATAGAAGCATCAATGCTGGCGACTTTAATAGCAAAAAGACTGGCAAGCTGGTTCTGCAACTCGCTGAAATTTCGTATATACCAGAAACTGCCTAAAAATAAGCAAGTAACAGCGCCGATAGTGACACAAGAAACTAGTAATCTTGACTGGGTTTTGAAAGCGCTGCCATCTCGGTGCCCAAGATGTAGTTTGAGTTCTAATAGCGTCAGCATTACTGTCAGGAGAAGACCATAAATGATGCCCGGTGTTTTAATTCCAGTAAGCATTCCTAACGATGCTAAGAATAGCCCTAAGTAGAGCGGACAACGGCTTCTGTGATAGGAAACTGCGAGAAATAAACCTACGATAAAAAATGCAGCAAGCGGCAAATCTGCACGGACTGTATTGACATGGGTCAGTAACATTGGTGTAGTCAGTACAAGCGCTGCACCCGCTATGCTGTTAAGCTGGGTCGCTCCAAACTCAATGCTTACAAGATAAATCGAGGAACCCAGCAAAACCCACGCAATTAACGACGGTAGAATAACCAAAAAATCCTCTTGAAACGGCATAACGAACAAAACGGATAAAAGATGCCAGTTATAAGGATAAAATTTGGCGTCGGGATGTTCAAAAATCCAATTACCAGCAGGATCAAGCAGGGTCAGTGAACCAGCCTGATACCAGCGTGCGATCGCTGGAAGGTGAAACCATAAAGAGTCATAATCGGTATTTGGCTGGGTGGTTAGAGCCTTTAAAAGGAAAAGTCCAACTAGGGCAAGTGCGCCAAGCATTAGAAGCTCTAATTTACTGGCTTTAAAGTCAAAATTAAGCGCTTTTCTAAGTGCCGCTTTGAACGGCAAGACTTGAAGTTTCCAAAGCCCCAGCAAACATACTAAAAATAAAAGAATTTCTAGACTAATAACTGTGTGCAAACGCAGGGTGTGAAACGCTCCTAAGACAAGACAGAGGCTAACCTGTATCAAGCTCCAGATGGTCAATACCAGGCAGAAGAAATGGGCAAATGAACGTTCCTGCTGTTTGTTACCGATTAATAAAATAGATAAGCACGCAGGAAATGGTCCGACTAAGATAACTAAAAATAGAATTAATTCCCATAGATGCACCAATATTTTCATAGTTAAACAATCTACAAGCTAAGCTTTTTGACAAACGTTTGAAAGTTGTCGGAACCCATGATTTCAATGCGCGGTAAGGAGAGTAAGGCATTGTGTAGATCGCTGTGTCCTGATTGGCAAGTTAAGCCAAAAATATAGCCACAGGCACCAATCAAGTGTTCAACGATCGCATCGGTATCACCATAGGGGTAAGCAAAGGCTCGAATCGGCACTTGTAGCTCTCGTTGGAGGATGGCTCTCGATCGCGCTCCTTCTTTAACAATTTCAGCCAGTGGCAGCCCTGTAAGGGGTGGATGGCTGGCAGAATGAGAGCCGAATTCAATCCCTTCTGCTTGAAGCTGACGAATTTGTTGCCAGTCTAAGAGCGATAGTTTTTCACCATAAAACGTATCCCAACTGTTAGATTGCCCTACTTTTTCGGCAACCAAAAAGACGATCGCTGAGAAGCCATATTGTTTGAGTAACGGTTGGGCATACGTTAAAAAGTCAAGATAACCGTCATCGAAGGTAATCAGCACGGCTCGACCTGGCAGAGGTTGCTTTGCTGCCATTGCAACACGCCACTCTTCCAGGGTGACGCTATGGTAGCCAGCATCCCGCAGATAGCGAAGCTGTTCCTCAAAAGCTTGTGGAGTGACTCGCCAACGATCCATTGCAGAGGAACCTGTTGGTGCAACGCGGTGATACATCAGAATTGGAAGCTGAGCCGTGACAGGTGTGGGAATGGCGTAGCGTTGGGGAGAGCCACCATTCCATAAAACCTTGTGAGCAACGTGTCGTGGAGGGGGAGTCGGCTGCGGTAGCTCAATGATCTGTGGAGCGGAGTAACGGAAAGGGTTCCAAAAATTGTGCTCACGTTGAAAGAGTTGGATGCGGTAGAGCGGTGTTTTCAATTCCTTCATTAGTCGGAGCGAAGGAGTACTAGCGAACGTTTCACCAATCACCTTGGCACCAAAGGGATGATCCCCGTCATAACCAGTACGACCGGGATCATCCACAACCAGATTCGCATGGGCGGTGAGAAAATAACCACCTGGTTCAAGCGCGTTGGTAATCTTCTGGGCAAACGCTTGAAGTTTCTCCAATCCGCCAATGTAATATAAGACTTCACTACAAACAATGAGTCCAAACTGTCCTGAAAATGGATCTTTAGCTAGATCAAGGCACAAGAACTTAAGGTTTTCCAGCCCTGCACAGCGTTCAGCCGTTCGCTCGATCGCAATCTGAGAAATATCTGTGGCAATCAGACGATCAACACGCGGCGCAATCTGAACTGTGAAGTGTCCCTCGGCACAAGCAAGCTCTAGTGCCCGTTTGATTCTCTTACGTGGCAGAAGCGCGAGCGTTTGCTCATATTTGGTTTGCTCGTAATCGTTGGTGTACTTCCAGGGATCGGCTTGCTTTGCAAAGAGAGATTCAAAATAGCTGCGATCGTACAGGTTTGCTTGTTCAGTTAGAGTCTGATCACGATGAATGATGGATGATTTTCTCTGATTCAGTGAACGAGAAATGAACTCTGGTGCATAAACAATATGTTCTAGTTGCTGACTCAATTGCACGGGCTGAGTCGTCTGTTCACCCGCGACTGCTGCCGCCTCTTGCAGTTCAGTTGCTGCACCAATTGGCAAACTTGCCCGTCGAGACACACTGGTTCCCATCATGTCTGGTCTGCGTCCAAGCAGCAATGTGTTATGGGAAGTTTTAATGTGGGCAATCTGGAAATCGAATTCATTCAACCGAACAGGGATTATCGAAGTGAGTTGGGCTGTGGATTGGTTGTTCAAACGCTTCTGCTTCGCCGCTTCAGCTAGACGAGCGCGCAATGATGAAGAATGATTGATCGGTTGTCCTAGCAAGCCTTCTCGCACACAGGCACGGCACAGCTCAAATCCGCTATCTGTTGTCAACGCGACCCTGAGCGTCTGTGCGGAAACGAAATTTTGCTCAACTGGAACTGTCACAACGCCAAGGGTAGAACCGCCGACTGTAAGTACCACATTTAACTCTGACTTAGCGGTTTCCACATCGGGAAGTTCTTCACTCACTTCTATAACAAGCCAGCCATCATCGCTATAGTGTCGCCTAGAAGACTGATCTACAACAGCAGGATTATAAAAGTCTTTGTCAGTCCAATTTGGACGGCTCCAAAGTTCCTGCAAAAACGCTGTCCAGCCTGTCTGATTATGCTGTTCGTGAATGGATGAATCTTGTCCGTTATTGAGTTTGCTATAGATTGTGTGTTCAAAAAACTTTCCAAGAATTGTCCAGGCGTACTTAGCTGCGATCGCATCCCCTAATACATAGCTTGCGACAAGCCCATCACAGGCTGGAAGCTCAAGTTGACCAATGGAGGTTCCTTCAAGTTTAATGGTGCAGTGAACTCGCTGAATGGAGGCAGGTGGAACAATATCAGAGATTAGTTCTGTAACCTCAATGCAGATTGCATAAGTTGAGCCGATTGCAATAGGTCTTGACTCTGGTGTATGCTCCACAACTAAGCGCTCCAGAATAATCTGTGTGCGCCTTGCTAA
>JBBSHC010000099.1:0-8311 GCA_038253425.1 Leptolyngbyales cyanobacterium
CATTGATATCGGCGGCGTCAGCGGTCTGCTACACATCTCTGAGATTTCTCATGACCACATTGATACACCGCATAGTGTTTTTAATGTGAATGATGAAGTAAAGGTGATGATCATTGATCTGGATGCAGAACGTGGTCGGATTTCGCTTTCCACCAAACAACTGGAGCCAGAACCGGGCGACATGGTGAAAAACCCTCAGGTTGTGTACGACAAAGCCGAGGAAATGGCAGCCAAATACCGTGAGCAGGTGTTGGCAGCCCAGCAGCAACAGCAGCAGTCTGTCGCCGTTGAGATTCCCGAAGTGGAGCTGGAAGAACTTCCTTCTGCCGCTGAGTAATTGCTTTTACTGCTTGTGTCTATTTAACGGGCGGCTAGACATCTGTCTGCCGCTCTAAGCGCAAAGAAGGGATGTCCCTTCTTTTTTCATGTCCACTGTCGATTCAGGTCTGGTCATCAATGCCCTGTAGCCTGTACTGTCCAAAGATGTTGGCATTCTAGACCGTTTTGAATGCGGTTAAGCGATCGCACTCAGTCTTAAAATTCTTCACAGATTGGAGTAGTTTCATTGGTCACGATTCAGTGTGGTAAGGTTCACTTTCCCTCCATCCAGGCAGTGCTGTTTGACAAGGACGGAACGCTGGCTGACTCTCAAGCTTTTTTGCGAACGCTGGGGCATAAGCGGGCACGGTTGATTGATGCCCAAATTCCCGGTGTGCAAGATCCCTTGTTGATGGCGTTTGGGCTGGATGGCAACCAACTGAATCCTGCGGGGCTACTAGCGGTGGGCACGCGACAGGAAAACCTCATTGCGGCAGCAGCTTATGTGGCAGAGACGGGGCGAGATTGGATAGAAGCGATCGCGCTGGTCAAAGCCGCCTTTACAGAAGCTGACCGAGTGTTTCAGCGGAAGGCAGATCATACACCCTTGTTTGATGGCGTCCGTGAACTTTTACAGGCACTAGCAACGGCTGGCATTAAGGTGGGCATTGTGTCTGCTGATACAACAGAAAATGTCAGGGACTTTGTGGCATGCTATCACCTCAACGCGCTGGTACAGGTCGGTCTGGGGATCGATCACGGTCCTGGTAAACCTGATCCAACGGTTTTTCATCAAGCTTGCACGATTTTAGATGTACCACCCGATCGGGTGCTGGCGATCGGGGATTCTGTCGCAGATCTACAAATGGCGAAAGCTGCAAAAGCTGCCGGCTTCGTCGGCGTTACATGGGGCTGGACGCGATCGAGCCATCTCACTCAGGCAGATGCAGTAATTTCGCGCTGCTCTGACATTCAGATCGTTCAGAATTGAGTAGGGCAGGGCTGTCAGCGATGCTTGCCAAAACCTTACTTAAGAGGTGATTCTTTTACTGGCGAGTTCAAATGCTATAATCTGCTGACTCAACGCAACTGTTTACAGTTGATAGTTCATAGTCGTTTGCCAGAGAGGATTGACGCTTGTCCCGCCGTTATCTCTTTACTTCTGAATCTGTGACCGAAGGTCACCCCGACAAAATCTGTGATCAAATCTCAGACACGATTTTGGATACCCTCCTGGCACAAGACCCTATGAGCCGGGTCGCGGCTGAGGTTGTTGTCAATACTGGTTTAGTCTTGATTACAGGTGAAATCACCTCTAAAGCCCAGGTAAATTATATCGATCTGGCTCGACAGAAAATTGCTGAGATTGGCTACACGGGTGCCGACAGTGGTTTTTCGGCTCATAGCTGCGCCATTTTGATCGCGCTGGATGCTCAATCGCCTGATATCGCGCAAGGCGTTGATGCCGCGCACGAAACCCGCGAACAAGCGAGTGACGAAGAACTCGACCTGATCGGCGCGGGTGATCAGGGCATTATGTTTGGGTTCGCCTGCAACGAAACGCCTGAACTGATGCCGCTGCCGATTTCGTTGGCACACCGCATCTCGCGTCGGTTAGCGACTGTTCGTAAGACGGGGCAGCTACCCTACCTGCGTCCTGATGGTAAAACACAGGTAACGGTGCTGTACGAAGACAACCGACCGATCGGCATTGATACCATTCTTGTCTCGACTCAGCACACCGCTACCATTGGCGAGATTACGGATGAGGCTGCGGTTCAGGCAAAAATTAAGGAAGATCTTTGGGCATTGGTGGTGCAGCCAATTTTCATGGATATTGATGTGAAGCCCGATCGCGATACCCGCTTTTTAATCAATCCCACGGGTAAGTTTGTGATTGGTGGACCGCAGGGTGATTCGGGGTTGACCGGACGCAAGATTATTGTGGATACCTACGGTGGTTATTCTCGGCATGGCGGCGGTGCCTTTTCGGGTAAAGATCCAACCAAGGTCGATCGCAGTGCGGCATATGCGTGCCGTTATGTTGCCAAGAATATTGTGGCGGCTGGTTTAGCCGATCGCTGTGAAGTGCAACTCAGCTACGCGATCGGTGTGGCACGTCCAGTCAGCATCATGATTGACACCTTTGGCACGGGTAAGATTGGGGACGATCGCTTGTTGGAACTGGTCAACGAGCACTTTGAACTTCGTCCTGCTGGCATCATTCAAACCTTCAACCTCTGCCACTTACCAGGAGAGCGCAATGGTCGTTTCTATCAAGATGTAGCCGCGTATGGTCACATGGGTCGCACAGACCTGGATTTGCCCTGGGAGCAAATTGACAAGGCACCCTTGCTTAAAGAGGCATTAACAGAGGCGTTGTCTTTCAAGCATTGAGCTTAAGGTCTGCGCTGATTTCTATCCACTACATCAATTAAGTGTGCGATCGCTCCTTCATCACAATAGAGCGATCGCATTTTTGTAGGTAAAAAGCCTGCAACTCATTGCGTCTTGAAATCTATTTCGGCTGTTAATCCGTCCTGCGGTCATCCAAAGACTTTGCACTGGTAGACGGTTTTCGACTGCGCTCAAACCACCGCTTGCAGCCAAACCACCGTTTCAGTCAAATCACCGCTTGCAGAGTGCTGAGCGCAGTCGAAGCACAGCCCCAATTTGTCGTAGCAATGTAGTCACACGCATTATCGGGTTAATAATTCATGACGGTTTACTCATACCAAGCCATCGTAATCGCTTTATAACCGCCGCTTTTTCACCTTAAAGCTACGCACTTCGACCTCGGAGCCTCATGCTTCCGTTCTGGAACTCGAACAGTGAAGCTTTTTACTCGATACACCGAGCTTAGAACTCGAACGATGGAGCTTTTTGCTCGATACACCGAGCCTGGAACTCGAAACACCGAGTCTGGAACTCGAACGATGGAGCTTTTTACTATTAAAGACTATGAGGAGAACGAATTTACAGGCGTTTACTCGATCGCAGCCAGAGAGCAAGGGAGAAACTTGCCTCGATCGATTGGTAGTTGGCTGACGATCGCCTAAAGTGTCTGTGTGTCTTGGGCAAAGTTGTCATGTTTTTTGCGGTTCTTTGGGGTCGGTTGAGGCAGCGTTGGTTGGTTGGGTCGATCGCACTTGGGCTGGCGATCGTAGTGGCGGTTTCGCTCACAGGCTGTCAACCAACGCAGTTCCGCACCCAGGCAGCAAAGGGTACTCAGCTCGTGATCAGCACCATTACCGACCCAAACACCTTCAACTTTGCCAACAAAAACACCTTTCCCAGCATTTTTCTCTTCACCTATGACTGCCTGACTCAAGAAAACGGTGTCACGGGTGAAGTTGAACCAGCGCTTGCCGAGTCGTGGCAGATTTCGGCTGACAACCTGCGGATTATTTTTAAGCTGCGTCCAGGGTTGAAGTGGTCGGATGGCGTGCCACTCACCGCAGAAGATGTAGTATTCACCTATCAAGACGTGGTGGCGAATCCCAACATTCCCACTGATGCCAAAGACGGCATTCAAATTGGCGTCAATAAAGCGTTTCCACAGGTGCGTCAACTGGATGACCTCACGGTAGAGTTTCGTTTGCCAGAACCGTTTGCACCATTGCTACGCGCCACTGCTGGACCAGATGGCATTGCTATTTTGCCAAAGCACGCTCTCGCCGACACATTGAAAACCAAAGGATCAGACGGCAACCTTAAGTTTCTAACAACCTGGGGCACTGATACCGATCCCACCAAAGTGGTCGTCAACGGTCCCTATCTGATGGAAAGCTACACGGCAGGGCAACGGTTGATTTTTCGCCGCAATCCCTACTACTGGCGCAAAGATGCTCAGGGCAAGCAACTGCCATACATTGACCGCGTTATCTGGCAGATCGTCGAGAATCTGGATACGCAGCTTTTGCGCTTTCGATCGGGCGACATGGATGCGATCGGGGATGTGCGTCCCTTACGAGCCGAATACGTGCCTTTACTCAAGCATGAAGAGCAGCGTGGTGGCTTTAAGCTTCAGGATGGGGGTCCGTGGTCGGGTACGCTATATCTCACCTTTAACTTGAGCAAAGCAACCGATCAACGCGGTAAACCCTTTGTCGATCCAGTGAAAGCGCGCTGGTTTAATACGCTGGCATTCAGGCAAGCAGTGGCATACGCGATCGATCGTCCGCGCATCAACAACAATCTGTTTCGCGGGTTAGGCATTGTTCAAAATTCACCCATTTCCGTGCAAAGCCCCTACTTTCTTCAGGATGGCTTGACCGTCTATGACTACCAGCCCGAAAAAGCCAAAGCCCTTCTCAAACAAGCAGGATTTAAATACAACGCGCAAGGGCAACTGTTTGACGCTGATGGCAATCGGGTACAGTTTAGCCTGCTCACCAATGCCAACAATCTAGTGCGGGTGGCGATCGGGTCGCAAATCCGGCAAGATCTTGGCAAGATCGGAATGCAGGTAGACTATAGCCCCATCAACTTCAATGTTTTGATTGATAAAACCAGTAATTCACGCGACTGGGATGCCCACATCATTGGCTTTACTGGCGGCATTGAGCCTCACGCTGCTTCTAACTTGTGGGTCAGCAGCGGTGCCTCTCACTCATTTAACCTGAAGCAACAGCCAGGGCAACCGCCCATCCAAGGTTGGGCACCCAATGACTGGGAAACTGAGATCGATCGCCTCTTTGTCGCTGGCGCACGTGAGCTTGACGAAGCCAAACGCAAAGCCATCTATGCTCAATTTCAACAGCTTGTCCAGGAGCAACTCCCCGTCATTCACCTGGTCAACGATCGAGCCTTGATGGCAGTCCGCGATCGTGTCGAGGGACTCAAATATACAGGATTGCCCAGTTGGGGACTATGGAATATCCAGGAACTTAGAATTAGGAAGGGATAAAGGCTGAAGTATAAAGGCTAAAAAAATTTATCCTTACCATTCCTCAGGCTCATACCTCATCCTTTATCTTTTGTCCCTTCTCTTTATCCTTTATCTTTTATCCTTTCCCCCCGTGACTCAACCTGACCATCTCAAAAAGCTCCTTCACGACGTTGCCACTGGTGAACTTGCACCAGAGACGGCGTTTGCAAAACTGAAAGATTTGAGCTTTGAAACCGTTGATGATTTTGCGCGCATCGACCATCATCGCGCTCTACGAACGGGCTTTCCTGAAGTCATTTGGGGACTTGGCAAAACCCCTGATCAGATTGCAAAAATTATGGCGGTCATGCGCGATCGTGCCGCTGTCGTCATGGCAACCCGCATTGAACCAGACGTTTACGCTCAATTGAAAACGAAACTGCCGGATGTGGAGTATTACGCCACCGCAAGGATTTGTGCGTTGAGAGAGAGTCAGCGATCGGCAGTCAGTGGTCAGCGGTCAGCAATTCATAGCTTAGAGTCAGAACCAACTCAGCACTCAGCACCCTCCCACCCCGGCACCATCAGCATTCTCTCCGCAGGCACCGCCGATCTTCCTGTTGCTGAGGAAGCTGCTGTCACGGCAGAACTGTGTGGCTTTCAAGTTAACCGCCTTTGGGATGTGGGCGTATCGGGCATTCACCGTCTGCTAGAAAATCGCTGGGCGATCGCTGAAGCCGACGTGCTTATCGTCGTTGCTGGCATGGAAGGAGCATTGCCTAGCGTCGTCGCTGGGTTAGCAGATTGCCCCGTTGTGGCAGTGCCCACCAGCATTGGCTACGGAGCCAGTTTTAACGGACTAGCACCCTTGCTCACTATGCTCAACTCTTGTGCCGCCGGAGTTGGGGTCGTCAACATCGATAATGGTTTTGGAGCCGCTATTTTAGCAGGACAAATTTTACGCACTGCCAGCCGCTTGTCTGAACGGATGAAGGCATAGAAGTAGGAGTAGGAGGACTATGAGCGAGAAGTTTAGTCAGTTCATCGCTCAAGTCACTCGTTTTCTCTTTAGTGGGGACTAACTACGCACCGAAAAACTCATCAACTGGAGCATGAATACCTTCTTTGATAAGGCTAGTGCGATCGCTGGCGGGTTTCCAGCCCAGTTGACGTTCTGCTTTGGAAGAATCGAATACAGCAGCAAAACTGCGCCCTTCCCAGTCGGCATAACTTGGGAAAGCGGCGTTAGGATCGCGTCCGAGACTTTTCACTGCCCACTTCACCAGCGCTTCGGAGTAATTGCGCCAGCTAGCGGTGGGTACACGGCGTAGTTTCAGACCTGCCCGCTGTTCAAATTCATTGAGATAGTCGTTAGCCGTAACTTCAGGCGCACTGGTAAGGTTGTAAGATTCACCTTCAATGCCAGGAACCGCGATCGCTCGTGCCATCGCATCCGCCACATCATCGACTAACACGATCGGCAGTTTGCTGTTGCCATCGCCCCAGAGACGACAGACAGAATTGTAAGGCCATGCTGCAATACCCCAGTGATACGGATTGCCACCCCGACCCAGCACCACACCAGGGCGGAAGATCACCACAGGTAAGCCCTTTTCACGCTGAAGTTGAAGCAAGATCCGTTCGTTCTCAACCTTCGATCGTGGGTAAGGAGCCACCCGCAGCATCCCCTCATGGGGCTTCGTTATCTCGGTAATCGTCCCGGCACCGCTACCCGCGTAGTAAATAGCGATCGACGAAGCGTAAAACAGCCGCTTCACACCGTGTTTCAAGCACAACTCTGCGACGTTGCGGGTCGGCTCTACATCGGTTGTGAGGTACTCTGCCCAGGTTTTGCCGTTACCCCGTGCCAGATGGTAAACATACTCGATCCCATCGAGCGCTGCTTCTACAGCTTTCGCATCAGCAAAATCGCCCTTTGCCAGTTCAACTCCTAGACTGCGTAGCTCTGGCGAACAGTTGTTTGGATCGCGGGCAAGAATGCGGACTCCGTGTCCATCCTGCCGTAAGCGACGCACCAGAGCCTGACCAATAAAGCCAGTTCCACCAATCACTAAGACGTTAGCTTTGGGTGCAGCAACGTCAGCAGGCTGGTTGAGTACAAAAGATTCAGTTTTAGCGTCAGGCAGATGCGTTTCACGGGCGATCCATTCTGCAAGATTGATGGCACCTTCTCCCAGGGATGGATCAATGCGCTCATCTAACTTGCTGCCACGTGTGTTGTAAAAACTTTCGACGGTGCGGGCAATGCTGTAAGGGAACGGACCCGATGCTTTTGATAGTCCCGCTTTAGAGAGTACAAAATTTGCCAGGGTGCCAGTGGCTTGAGCGACCGAATCACGTGCAACGGTGGCAACAGTGGCAAAGCGATCGACATCCAGCAGGTAGGGTGTGTGTTCCTGGCAGGTATACGTATTGTTCTCAAAATCCACATGAGCAGCCGCATTAGAGCCGCGCACATGAATGTAATGTTCCGGGTAGCCATCAATGAACGAAAAGCGCAACCGGATACTGGTGTTGCCCTTCCAGCCACGAATTTCCCAGCGACGGTAGAACTCCAGACCACGGGGAAGATCAATGCGATCGTTCACATCCACCGAAATTGAATCGGGTTGCCCAATTAAGTGAACGAGATGAGTAAAGGAGTGCGGCGCAACTTCAAACAAGATGTTCTTGGGCGTCTGAAGCATCCATGCACCGTAGGGACCGCCCGATAATTGCCCCAGTTCTTTGTTCCAGACAATATCGATTTGATCAATACGTCCCAGCCGTCCACTCCGCAAATCAGCGACTAGTTTTTCGTACACCGGAAAGTAGAGAAAGTTATGGCTCACGCCGATCGCTTGTCCGGTCGTTTCGGCACGGCGGCGAAGTTCCTGGCAGTCACTCACCCGATGGCAGAGCGGCTTTTCAATAAACGCATCTACCCCTGCTTCTACCACCTGGCAGCCTGTCGCAAAGTGTACGGGAGGCGGCGTCAGAATATGCACTACGTCTAACAGTTCGCGAGACAGCATCTCACCCATGTCAGAGTAAACATTGGGGATACCTTTTGCCTGAGCAAACTGGTCTGCCAACCGTCGATTGAGGTCACAGATTGCCCGG
>JBBSHC010000100.1:0-8306 GCA_038253425.1 Leptolyngbyales cyanobacterium
TCCATAGGGTTCCCGCAAAATTTTGCTTAATCGGGTTGAAAAGTGGGGCTTTATCAACTAATCCTGCCTAAAATCTTAGCTTTATTAATCCCCAATGGGAAGTATTACCAAAAAGTTGGAAAGCTGGCGCAAGTAATCCTTCAGCCGTTTGATAGACCCTAGAGTTGGCTCAAGACGTTGGGCATCAGAGATTACCTGAAACAGAGTGCAGAGCGACCCAAGTAATCTAATAGAAAAATTCCACCACTTCTGGGGCAGGAATGTAGGCGTTTTTCAAAAACCTGCTTTGAGACGCTTGTTAAAAACAGCAGTACTGTTAGCTTTGCGATCAGGAATAGGACAAGTCTCTAGCCTATGCACCTCCAGATTGGAGTGACTGCAAGCATTTCGATCATCTCTTATCGCGCCATGCCTAAACGTGTTTTTATCCTCTTCAGAGTTGCGCAACTCCTTTAAAACTATGAGGGGCGATCGCCCTCGAAAAAGCGATCGCCCCTTTCTGTAAGTTTTCAGGTTTGGAATGCCGACACTCGACACCCCAAACCCTCGACTCGAATTAGTAGTCGTAGTCACCGCCGCCCATGCCGCCACCGCCACCAGCGGGAGCACCATCTTTGGGTTCAGGCTTGTCCACAACGATGCATTCGGTGGTCAAGACCATGCCTGCGATCGAAGCAGCGTTTTGCAGCGCTGAACGAGTCACTTTAGCAGGGTCAACAATACCTGCTTCAAAGAGGTCAACGAATTCGTTCGTCGCGGCGTTGTAGCCCACGTTGAAGTCTTTCTCTTTAACGCGCTCTGCAATCACCGCACCGTTTTGACCTGCGTTTTCAGCAATCCGCTTCAGGGGAGCCGCCAACGCACGAGCGACGATCGACGCGCCGATTAGCTCTTCGCCTTTGAGGTTAGCGTTTGCCCAGGTTTCCAGTTCAGGAGACAGGTGCGCCAGCGTGGTGCCACCACCAGGAACGATGCCTTCCTCAACAGCGGCTTTGGTCGCGTTGATAGCATCTTCCAGGCGTAGCTTGCGATCCTTCATTTCGGTTTCTGTTGCTGCGCCGACTTTGATGACTGCAACGCCACCAGCCAGTTTCGCCAAGCGCTCTTGCAGCTTTTCCTTGTCATAAGAGGACTCAGTTTCCTCAATTTGACGACGAATTTGTTCCACACGAGTCTTGACGGCTTTTTCGTTGCCTTCAGCGACGATCGTGGTGGTATCTTTCGTGAGGGTAATGCGACGCGCCTTGCCCAAGGATTCAAGCTTAGTGGTGTCCAGCTTCAAACCTGCATCTTCAGTGATCATTTGACCACCCGTGAGGACAGCAATATCTTCCAACATGGCCTTACGGCGATCGCCAAAACCAGGAGCCTTGACGGCTGCGACGTTCAGCACACCGCGTAAACGGTTGACCACCAGAGTAGCCAGCGCTTCTTTCTCAATGTCTTCAGCAATGATGACCAGAGGACGACCAGAACGAGCAACTTGCTCCAGAATGGGCACCAGGTCTTGCACCAGGGTGATTTTTTTGTCAGTGATCAAGATGAAGGGTTCATCCAGCACCGCTTCCATCCGCTCGGTATCGGTAGCAAAGTAAGGCGAGATATAGCCTTTGTCGAAGCGCATCCCTTCGGTGACTTCCAGTTCGGTCGTCATGGATTTGCCTTCTTCCAGGGAAATCACGCCCTCTTTGCCCACTTTATCCATTGCATCGGCAATCATCTGACCGACTTCATCGTCATTGCCAGCAGAAATTGCACCCACTTGAGCGATCGATTTAGAATCTTCTACAGGGCGAGCATGTTCAGCAATCTTCTCTACCAGAAAGGTGGTTGCTTTGTCGATGCCGCGCTTGAGTGAGATGGCGTTAGCGCCTGCTGCGACGTTCCGCAGACCTTCTTTGACGATCGCGTGTGCCAGTACGGTTGCTGTGGTGGTACCATCACCCGCTGCATCGTTGGTTTTCGAGGCTGCTTGACGAATCAATGCAACGCCCGTGTTCTCAACGTGATCTTCGAGTTCGATTTCTTTCGCGATCGTGACACCATCGTTCACAATCTGAGGAGCGCCGAACTTCTTCTCCAGCACGACGTTCCGACCTTTAGGACCGAGGGTAACTGCTACCGCCTCAGCCAGAATATCCATGCCTCTTTCAAGGGCACGACGAGCATTTTCGTTGTAAATGATGCGCTTAGCCATAGTTTCCAGTTTTTAAGTGTTGAGTAATGAGTTTTGAGTTGAAATCGAGCCTCAGTGTTGAATCTCAAGCTTCAAGTTTTGGTGATCACCGTCATGGGATAGTTCAAAACTCTCTAGCCAAGCGGCGCAAGGCGCTACTTAGAATTCTTCACTCCTAAGCGACGATCGCCAGAATGTCTTTCTCAGACAACAGGACATACTCCTCGGTGCCGAGCTTAATGTCAGTACCTGCATACTTCGAGTAAAGAACCTTGTCGCCAGTCTTCACTTCTGGCTCTTGGCGAGAACCATCATCACTGCGCTTTCCAGGACCAACAGCGACAATCTCGCCAACCTGAGGCTTTTCTTTCGCGGCATCAGGCAGAAGAATTCCACCAGCGGTCTTCTCCTCAGAAGCGCTTACCTTCACAAAAACACGATCACCCAGCGGCTTAACAGTAGATACGCTCAGAGTTACGGCTGCCATACAAAATTCTCCAAACTAGCAGATTAGGCTGAACAATAATATTCAGTTGCGTTAGCAATCTGGGATGAGTTAGCACTCTCACCCCCTGAGTGCTAATCTACCGAAGGTTAGAGACAATTGCAACTTTTTTATCTGTACGGGTTCCCGAACTGAGGGAAGATTCTAGCTCTCGAAACCACCTAAGAGCCTCTATAAGCAATGAGAGAGGCTCTCACTCAAGGACAACCTCTCTCATTGCAAAGCGGACTGCCGCACAAAATTTGAATCGTCCTGGCTTACCCTTCTTTCTGCCTTTGCTGGAATGTTTGCGTTGTTACCTTAGTGATACAACCCGTTAATGTGGGCTCAGAAATGGGCAAACTGAGTGGAACCAACGGCTAAAGAATGTTTTATAAGCTACATTTTTATCGATCGGGGTTCCCACGTTGCTTTGCCACCTTGTGTCTAATGATTCCGCCCAACACTTTTTCCTGCCAACCCTATTAGAGGGCTGTTCGCCGTCACTGCATCTGGAGGCGACGCTGCAAGAGTTACCGCGTTACGACTTTCAGATTGAGCTGGACTGCTCAGGAGCAGAACTTGCCTGTGTGTTTGAGCAGCATCCTTTACTGCCAGGGGCTGTGCTAGTAGAGCAGGGGCAGTTTGCGGGTATGCTTTCTCGCCGTCGTCTGCTGGAGTATTTAATTCGACCGCACGGCCCTGAGGTTTTTCTTCAAGAACCGCTTCGAGTTTTATATAGCTATGCCCGTAGCGAATTGCTGCTGCTACCTGGAACCGCATCGATCGTAGTGGCAGCACAGCAGGCATTACGACGATCGCCTGAGCTATTAGACGAGCCGATCGTCGTGCAGACGGCTCCTCAGACTTATCACCTGTTAGACGTGCATACCCTTAATATTGCGTACTGGCAGATTCGGGGTATTGAAACTCAGGTGCGGTATGAGCGCACTCAAGTACAGATTATTCAAAGCGATAAGATGGCGAGTCTCGGTCGTCTGGTGGATGGAGTTGCCCATGAAATTTTAGACCCGGTGAGCTTTATTTGGGGCAATCTGAGCCATGTCTCTAGCTACAGTGAAGGGCTACTAAACCTGCTAGCTGCCTATGAAAAGCAACTACCGCACCCTCCTGGCGAGTTAGTGCAGCTTCGTGATGGTTTAGAAATTGATTACCTTCGACATGATTTACCGCAGGCGATCGCCAGTATCCGTACTGGGGCAGAGCGCTTATCAAAGCTGGCAAGCAGCCTGCAAAACTTTTGCCACATTGACGAGATTTACCCCAAACCTGCCAGCCTGCATGAGTTGATTGACAGCATCTTACTGCTCCTTAAGAGCCGCCTTACCAGCGACATTCAAGTGGTCAAAAGCTACGGGCATTTACCTCCAGTCTTGTGCTTTGCGGGTCAACTGCATCAGGTGTTCATGAATATTCTCAGCAACGCGGTCGATGCCCTGATCGATCAAGCGGTAAGCCAGCAGTTAGAGCAAGACCTTAAAACTAACTATCAGCAGTCCCCAACGCATACTGTCTGCAAACCAACGATCGCTATCACCACTGAAGTACGTGCGATCGCTGCTGCGGATGGCACAACATCTCGCTGGATTGCCATTTGCATCGCCGATAATGGTCCGGGGTTAGCTGCCGAAGACCAGCAGCGCATTTTAGAATCGTTTTCGGTGAAAAAGCGGGCAGAAAAGGAGACGAGTCTGGCAGTGAGCTATCAGATTATTACGGCAAAGCATGGCGGTAAGTTTGCGATGCGATCGCGACATCGTTCTTCAAGCGCACCATCCAACATCGTTACAACACAATTCTGTAATGCTTCGTTACCATCCTTAAGCGCCAATACTTTTACGACTGGGACGGAGTTTGAGATTCTCTTGCCTCTGGTTTAGACCCTAAAAAACAAAAACTGTAGTTTAAAATACTTTTTGAAGTCTTCACCTCTGTTTTGGATTTCTAGGGAATAATACAGATAGATCCAAACCCGATTTACGCGGAGGTTGACCATGCAAGAACTTCAAGGTGCGATTCCGGTTCTGAAAACACCTCAAGAACTCGATCAAGCAGTGCGGCAATACTGGGCAAGCGATTTGAAAGGATTGGAACTGTTCCAGCAATGGTCAGCCATTCGCAATGCGTCTTTAGAGCAAGATGGTCCTGAACTGGCAGGCGATCGCGTCCCTGGTGACGCCAGTTATTAGGCACGTTGACCAAAATTCCGTGGGCTTTAGACCGTGTAATAGTTTCAGGTTGCAGTCTACAGGCTAGAGTCCACCCCTAAAAGCGAGTAGTTCTGCCAACTGTAGGAGCGGGTTTGACAGTGCCACTACTAGCCGCGCGACGATCGCACTAAACCTGTCTCTGCCTGTTATTTAATTGCCATTCCCTAACGAATTCTGACAAAGCCAGCTTTAGCAATCTTTAGCAATGAGTGTCTGCCCTTCCGCCGTTAGTAAAAAGGTCGCATAGGCGTCACCTGCTTGCTCCTCTACTCCACCGTTCTGTTTGACAACCACGTAAAGATTGCGTGTCAGTGGGTACTGTCCACTCTGAAATGCGTCTATATTGAGTCGATTGCGTTGGCTGGGGCACTGCTCAGGCGGCACAAGCGGTTCTTGATACGGCAACACAAAGTTGCCAGCCTGCTGTCCTAAAGGCAGTGGTTTAACTGTGCATTGCGGTACAACCTCTGGTGCGGAGGCAAAATAAATGCTGCCAGGGTTGGTCGCCAGTTTTCGCAAGGCGTCTGTTGTGTTGGCGATCGTCTGAACGTTGGCACCGAAGGCACCACCCTTTAAGACTTGCTCTACAAATAGTTCGATCGTGCCGCCTGCTGTCAAGGGGCGTGTCAGAGGTTGAATTACCAGGTCGGGACCACCAATTTGGTTCCAATTAGTCACTTGACCACTGTAGATCGCTCTGAGCTGATCAACCGTCACGCCCGCAACCTGAAGGCTGGGGTTGACCGCGATCGCCAAACCATCGATCGCCACCGGGATTTGCTTCAGCTTGAAACCTCGCTGTTGCGCTTGCTGGTACTCCTGGTCTGAAAGCGGTCTTGACGATTGAGCAAACGCCAGTTCATCACGCAGCAGCATTCGGATGCCCGTCCCCGAACCAGGTGCGCTGCCAACCGGGCTGATATACCGCAGACGAAACTCTGGACGTGCCGCCTGTAGCGCTGCATCAACCGTCAGCCGTATCGGTGCCCAGGAGGTGCTACCACCGTAGCTAAATAAGCCTGAAGGGACATTTTGGACGCTGGCAAACCCAGCCGCCGCTGGTTGTGGTGCCTGGTTAGTGCTACTGCCAGGGGTTGCGGTTGTTTGACCCGATGGATTATCTGGCTCAGCATTGCCAGTGGGAGCACTACTGCTACTGGGCAATAAACGGCTCAAGTCACTGCCAGACCGTTGGGTAAACCACCAAAAGCCTCCCCCAATTAATCCCGCTGTAATGAGAAATGCCACGATCAACGCAGTTGTGTCATTCTTTTGAGCCATAAGGCATCCCTTTCGCTAGCAAACTTTGTGTATGTGCTGAATTTTATACATGCTGAAGGTTAAGAGAGTCGGAAGGGAGGAGGATACGCTCGTCTGATGGCTTCCTTTCTCATACCAATTTAAATGGCATAGGTGGCAGATGAATTTTGGGGCAGTGCCTTTATCAAAGGTTTCACCTTTGTACCCTATTTGATCTGCCGTGTCCGCTCTTTAAATTGGTATCAGTAGAGGCATCTATAGCTATCAGCAGTCAGTAATAAGCTTTGAGTGTGCTTAATTTTATGATGTTTAGCGGCTGAGAGGCTGCGGGTAAAAGAGACTCTTTGCCAGGTTTTTAGGTGAAGCAGCGATCGCAGAGGGTTTGGCAAGTTTTAGTCACTCAAAAAGTGTCCTCATCCCTATCCCCTGAGAGCCTAAAGGAAGCTAGACAACAAATTGAAAATAATGCGAAAGAGAGCCGTCGCAGCGATCGCTATCAACCCTGCTAACCCAGCAATAACTACAACATTCCCCAGCACATTTCCACCCAAGACCGCTGTAATTTGGCGCAGAGGTGGTGTCGCCAGTACGATCGCCAGTGTAATACCTGCTGTGATCAGCAGATCTTCCCGTTCCATAATGCGGCGCGCTTGTAAAAACGCGAGTCCTGCTAACAAAACAAGCCAGAAGCCACCACTGAGCAACGAAGTACCGATGAGGCTAAGAAGAGCGATCGCCAACAGTCCACCTTCAAAGCCAGTAAACGCTGCTGCACCGAGTAGTTCCAGCGTTGAAAAAGATCTGACAGACGATCGCTGTACTGGTTTTGCTGGCTGAGGCGTTGGCGTTACGGCTGGCGCTGGTTTAGCGATCGGGTGGGGTAAAGTGGTCGGTGGCGAGACGGGTGGCGTTACAGCTTGGGGAATCGGTGAGCGGGCTGAGGCAACGGGTGGTTGCTTCAAGACTGTCAGCACTGCTGTAGCTGATTGAAAGCGTTGACTGGGCGTTGACAGCAACATGCGATCGAGAGCCGCAGCCAAAGCAGAGTTTACACCTGGCGCATGGGGTCGCCAGTTCCACTCATTGCTGTAGGCATCAAAAAGTTCATTCGGCTGTTTGCCAGTCAGCAGCAGCAGGCAGGTTACCGCCAGCGCATAGAGGTCGCTAGAAGGAAACACTTCGCCCCCAGACATCTGCTCCGGTGGCGCAAAGCCCAGGGAATAGATTCCAGTAGACTTTCCTGCCGCACCTTTCGTTGCCTGCTTCACTGCGCCAAAGTCCAGCAGATAAAAGCGTCCATTACGGTGCCGCATGATGTTGGAAGGCTTGATATCGCGATGAATGGAACCGTTCTCGTGGACAAACGCCAACACTTCGAGTATTTCCTTCAGCATGGCTGTCACGTCATCTGATGACAGTGAACCATTCTGTGCAAGCTCTTCCATCGTTTGACCGTCGATGTATTCCTGCACAAGGTAGAAAAACCGATCCGGCTTACCGGGTTGCGAACTGGCGATCGTCAGCTCAAAAAACGCAAACAAATCAGGAATGAGTGGATGAGCATTGCCCAGTTGCTCCAGCACTTCTCCCTCGCGCTCAAAAAGCTGCTGTGCCATTTCGAGCTGAGCAGGGCTGAGATTACCAGAGGGTTGAAACTGTTTCACTACACATTGGCGCATACCAGGCGTGTAGCGATCGCGTGCCAAAAACGCCGCCCCGAAGCCTCCTTGTCCCAGCAGCCTTAACGGTAAATAGCGTCCAATTAAAATCAACTCCATCCCACACGTAGTGCAGTACTTTTGTGGCACTGTCTTCAACGTGTTGTGATGCTCCAAGTCAGGAAACCCATTGACAGGGCGTGGGCAGCCAGGACGAGTACAGTAAAGGTCCATAAAAGGTGGGCTGTTAGCTGATCAGTGGAGGATTCATAAGCCTAGAACAAGGCTCAGCGTGTGCGTGAGGTCTATTGCCTTAATCAAGCTCTTGACAACAAATAGGTGCCTACAGGTGTCTAAACGGTGGTTTTAAAGTTGATTCAATCACTGGTGGTTTAGTCAACTTCAGGCAGAACTAAATGGCTGCTACCTGAACCACGCGTTAAAGGTTTCAACGGTTCAATTGGCTCAAGTCCACAGGGCGGCAGATTGGCGTAAGA
>JBBSHC010000101.1:0-8281 GCA_038253425.1 Leptolyngbyales cyanobacterium
AGCAACACCGTTATTTAGCAGTTGAGCTTGAGACTGTAGTACTAGAGCAGCAATGGGAGCTTCAAGTAGAGGCTCTCATTGCAATTAGTCAGGGTGCCGTCTTCAAACTAAAAGCCAACAACTGCATTGTAGGGATGAACCACGGTTTGTCCCTACTGCGTTTTTAGCGTCAGCGCAGCGATCGACGCACAGTTCCACTCAGCCAATCCACGCCAAACGTCAGCAACAGAAAGACTAACAGGGTGACAATGACGCCCCGATAATCAAAGCTGCTGAGCTGTTCCGTGAGGACTCGCCCCAGACCACCCGCCCCTACAAAACCCACAATGACAGTTTCACGCATACAGACTTCCCAGCGGTAAAGGGAGTAGGCGAGAAAGCGCGGCAGTGTCATGGGCATCACGCCATAGAGAAAGACAAGAGCATTGGGTGTGCCCTGCGCCCTCAGTGCTTCTAGCGGTTGAAAGCTAAGGTTTTCTAGCACCTCTGCCTTTAGCCGTCCCAGAATACCCAGGTTGTGCAAACCCAGTGCGATCGCACCAGGTAGAATGCCCGGAAACAAAACAAACAGTACTACCAACGCCCAAATAGGGGCTGGGATAGCCCGACAGACTAGCAAAACAGCCCGACTCAGCAGCAGCAAAAGCCACGGATACACTGCACTCTCACCCTTACTCTGCCCCGGATTAAGCAACCCTCCAGGCAAGAAAAAATTGTGTGCAGCAGGAAATGACAGCAGCATTCCACCCAATGCCGCTAACGCGATCGCCAGCACCGACATTGCGATCGTATCGCCTGCCAGCGCCCCTAGCTGTGAAGTGTTCTGCCAGTCAGGGGGAAAACACGCTTGCAGCATTTCTGCTAACCGTTGCCAGGTGACGGCAAGCCAGAGTTTACTAAAATCGGCGTTGACGTACCAAAAGCAGAACGAGATGAGTAGAACGAGCAGCAATCCGAGTATGAGGAACAGTGGCGTTTGAGCAGCGATCGCTGCGTTTTTAGCTGTAAGTGATCGGTTCTTGTTGCGCTCCTGTGTCGCCGTCTCTACACTGGCGGCTTTGCTCGGCTTCGTTGCACCTTTGTTTCCTCGATCGGGGCTTTCTGGTTGGCTCCTGCGCCCCTTCTTCACGTTCAGGTCTAATCGGCTCACGCATCCTAAGCGCTGCCGTGACCAGGCACTAGCAAAATCAACGGCACCATTTAAGGCAACGAGCGCATAAAAAAACGTCCAAAGCTGCTCATACCGAAGAGATTGGAGGCTGAGAAAGATTTCGTAGCCCAAACCACCCGCCCCAATAATGCCTAACACTGCTGCCGAACGAATTGAACATTCAAAGCGATAGAAGCTGTAGGACACCAAATCGAGAAAGGCTTGCGGTATAAGGCTGTAAGCAAAGGCAGTCAGCGGTGCAACGCCGCTATTGAGTAAGATTTGGAGCGGTTGCCGTGGCGTTTCGTCTAACAGTTCTGCAAAAACTTTGGCGGTGATGGCTCCAAACGGAATCGCGATCGCTAAAACGGCAGTGAGGGGATCCAAACCCCACAAATTAATAAAAATTAGCCCCCAAAGGAGCTCGTGGATCGCTCGTGGTAATGCCAGAAGCGCCCGTGCAACTAACCAAAACGACGTTGATCGTGGCTGCGATCGTGGCGGAAACACCGACAGCCACCACACCTCAGAACACAGAATACCGCCCAACAGCCCAATGCAAAGGCTAAAGCACGTACCGCAGACGGCATACGCCAAAGTCTTCAGGGTGGCAGCCAGCGTCAGGTGTAGCAGTTCCCAGCTTAAGTCAGGATGCACACTAGCACGAATAAACTGCCAGCACTGAGACCAACCACCAGGATTCACAAGCTCTTGCTGAAACAGTCCCGCCTGATGAAGTGAAAGCGTGATCGCTCCCAACGCACCGATCGCCCACAACGCATAACGGTTTACTAAAGGAGGACGAAGAGATGAAACGGTCATTACGATTACAGCGCTTTTCAGTTGAGTGCAACACTGCTTTGGGTCAGCGTTCAGCAGTGAGCGTTCAGCTATCAACCTTTTGCTGATCGGAGTGGCTGATACGTTTAAACATCGCTGTAAGTAGTCATGATTAAGTCGAGTATGCTCGAAGCTGACTGCTGACTGCTTTCATGGATCGTTTTAGTTAAATGCCTCTACTGATCCATTGCTAAAAGAACCCACAGGCTTGAGGGTTTTACAACTCACGTACTTACAGCCATGAAAGTTGGGTTGGTTCCGCCTGTTCTAAAAATACGCGTTCCACTGTGCCCCGTTGGTACATGGGTGTTTTGTGCCGACCAACAAAACGAGGTAAAACGCCTGCTTTTTCTAAGCGCGATCGCGCCTGTTTGCCAGAGCAGCCGAGAATTAAGGCGGCATCCCCTAGAGGCAACCATTGTTTGATAAAGCGGGGCAGCAACACCTCGTCTGGTTCATTCTGCACCTCATTTAGCAGACGCTCTGCAAGCAACCAACACGCGATCGTATCAGCTTCGGCGCGATGGGAGTGCCCTACGGGAAACTGAAAGTGTTTTACCAGGTCGGGCAAACTCCGAGAGGGCAAATCGGGCAGCATGAGGCGCGCCAAAATGACCGTGCAGAGTTGATCTGTGGGCGATCGAGTAAAAACGATTCCCAGATGTTCAAATTCAGCCCGCAGAAAGGCGTAGTCAAACGCCAGGTTATGGGCAGTTAAAACGCCAGCATTCAGCAGTGGCAAGTAGTCATGCCAAACCTCTTCTGCAACAGGAGCCTGGTCAACCATTGCCTGAGTGATGCCTGTAAACCGAGTAATGGCGTTTGGTACGGCTACTTGCGGGTTAATTAAATGGGTCTGCTGGTGCTGAATCCCATCGGCTAACGTTGCTTGCAAAACTGACACTTCAATCACACGGCATCCAGTCGCTCGATGCCCCGTTGTTTCGACATCGACGACAGTTAAAGTTTGCTGACTGACTTGGCGATAAAAGGCAAGAAGCTCGGTTGATAGCACGGGCAAAGAATAGATCTGAGGCTGTAATAACTTTAAGGCTTTCTAACAAAACAACATAGGGTGAGCATTGCCCACCCTACATCGTACTGATCAGTTTGAAAACCGCTGCTCAACGCTGCGGTCAGACGCTTAACCAAAGATTAGCGATCGAGCGAGGGAGACACCTGGTTTTCTGAGCCTGCGGCGTTTTTGTTGCGCTTGATCGGCTTAGATTTAGAGGCACCGCTGTGACTGCCATTGCCACCATAACCGCCATTGCCACCATGACCGCCATTGCCGCCGCTGTGACCGCTAAACATCTCTTTCTCTTCAGAATGATCCTGATTGGATCGCATCCAGGTTGGACGTGTTTGGTCGTATGCCATCTGCAACGCTGCCGCAGCGATCGCGTGAGGTTCGTACTCTTCTGAGAGCTGTGCCACGATCGGCAGGAAGGACGCCATACGCTCACCCACCAACGCTTCCCGAATCTGTCCTTGAAGCTTCTCTATCTGGCGAGCCTCAATTTGAGCACGAGTAGGAATCGAGGTAATCTCCAAGCGTTGGCGCATGTGGTATTCAATATCGCGCAGCTTGCGGCGATCGAGAGAATGTACCAGCGAAATTGCCGTGCCTTCTTTACCAGCCCGACCCGTGCGACCAATGCGGTGGACGTAGTTCTCAACGCTATCGGGTAGGTCGTAGTTAATTACGTGCGTTAAATCATCCACATGGATACCACGGGAGGCAATGTCAGTCGCCACAACCCACCGCACCTGCCGTTGACGGAACCGCAGCAGCAACCGTTCCCGCTGTGATTGGCTGAGGTCGCCGTGGTATTCATCAACACTGTGCCCAGCCGCTTGGAGCTGGCTTGTTAATTCAGCCGCCGCTTTACGGGTACGGACGAAAATCAGCGCTGACTCTGGATCTTCCAGTTCCAGGATGGGTTGAAGGGCGCGTGCCTTCGTCCAGCCACGGGGGATCATGTAAGCAACTTGGTTAATGCGTGTGGGAGCTGTTTTAGGCTGCTCAATGGTGACAGTAATGGGCGATCGCAGAAACTTTGTGACGAGTTTGCGAACCGATGGCTCCATCGTGGCGGAGAAGAAAGCCGTCTGGCGCTCGATCGGTGCCTGGTTGAGAATCTTCTCTACATCTTGAATGAAGCCCATATTGAGCATTTCATCGGCTTCGTCCAGCACTAACCAGCTTAACTGGTTTAGCTTCAGATCGCCCCGGCTGAGCAGATCGAGCACACGACCAGGCGTACCAACCACGATTTGGGCACCCCGCTCCAGGCGAGAAATTTGCTGATCAATTGCTTGACCACCATAGATAGTGGCAACTTTCAAGCGGCGATCGTCAACAAAGGTACGAATTGCCTGACCAACCTGCATTGCTAGTTCGCGGGTAGGAGTCAGAATCAAAGCCTGTACGGCTGGCAATTTGACATCAATGCGATCGAGAATTGGCAGTGCAAACGCGGCTGTTTTGCCTGTGCCTGTTTGTGCCTGTCCGACGACATCGCGCCCACAAAGCAGATGGGGGATCGCTTGCGCCTGAATCGCAGTCGGAACGGTGAATCCGAGGGATTCCAGGTGACGAATACGCGTTTCCGAAAGACCAAGGCTATTAAACGAAAGAGTCATTGAATCTCCTAGTAAGAATGATGAGAATTGTCTGAGTAAAAAAACAAAAACGTTAAAATTTGCAGGTGCTGCTGAGTCCAACAACCCGACTTCCGACTCAAGGCAACGCCAGCAGTTGGGGATGGATCAGATCAACCGCTGTCGCTACATGACCGTGCAAGTCGTACACATCGGCATCCACGATCGCCACAGGAACGAGCGATCCCAGCCCTGCATTGCCTTGAACGTAAACCAACCCATCCACATCCGGGGAAAAGCGGGCAGACCGACCAATCAATGCCCCAGTTTCTGGATTTTCCTGCTCAATCAACACGTCAACCACTTTGCCCACCAACGCTCGATTTCGTTTAAGTGAAATTGGCTGTTGAGCGGTCATCAGCGCATCTCTGCGATCGTCCATCACAGACTGAGGCAGTTGATTAGGCAAGTTATAGGCAGGAGTTCCCTCTTCAGGTGAGAAGGTGAATACACCCACGTGATCAAACTCGTGCCGCTGCACAAACTCCAGCAGGTGCTGGAAGTGAACATCCGTCTCGCCAGGAAAGCCGACGATAAACGTAGTCCGTAGCACAGCATCGGGGATCGCTGTTTTAATGCGATCGATCACGCCATCATTTACCCGCCCCTGCCACGGACGGTTCATCGCTCGCAGCACATCAGGGTGCGAATGCTGGAGGGGTAGATCCAGGTAGGGCAGGATGTTTGACGTTTCTTGTATTGCTGCAATCACACGGGGGGTTAATCCTGTGGGATATGCATAGTGCATCCGCACCCAGGGAAGATCAACGTTGCCCAACGCACGCAGTAATTCTGCTAAACGTGGCTCACCGTAGATATCTACCCCGTAATTGGTAGTGATCTGAGAAATCAAAATAATCTCTCGCACACCCTCCGATGCCAACCGCTCTGCCTCCGCAACAATCGATTCGATCGTGCGCGATCGCTGCTTTCCTCGAAGATGAGGAATGATGCAAAAAGCACAGCGGTAATCACAGCCTTCAGCAATTCTTAAATAGGCTACGCCTTCAGTGGTCGTTCGGTAGCGGGGCGTCGTTTCATCCGCAATATATGTTGGCTCTTCGGAGACTTCAGTAACGCGTTCGCCCGCTTCTGCCCGCTCAACTACATTCACAATCTTGTGATAGTCGCCAGTCCCAACTATCGCCACTGCTTCTGGCAGTTCTTCTAAAAGCTCTTGCTGAAAGTGCTGCGCCATGCAGCCAGTGATCACAATGCGTTTGTTTGCCTCTGCTAATTCAACCAGAGTCCGAACGGACTCCTCTCGTGCAGCTTGGATAAAGCTACAGGTATTGACAATGACGTAATCTGCTAATGCTTCATCAGAATCGACCTGATAGCCAGCCTGGACTAAAAGCCCCAGCATGTGCTCTGTATCGATTCGGTTTTTCTCGCAGCCCAAGTGTGTAACGGCAATCGTTGGCTTGTTGCCCATGAAATCCTATTTCTAACGGAGTGGAAAGGGTAATCGGTCGGTAAGCTGTAGCGATCGCTCATGCGACGGATTTACCCTTCGCCTCGAATTCTCTAACAGCAGATATTTGGCTGCTATTAACTGCAATCGCCCAGATGACAACAACTATATTAGCGTAAAAACGAAAATATTACGATACTTTACGCAAATGCTGTCTTCTTTGTAGATCTGTAACTTCTTGACGGCATCAGTGTGCAAAATTAGTTTGATTTTTAACACTGCCGATTACGACCTTTGATATTGTAGCGTGTCGAATAGAAATTGTGTTTGTTGCTGCAAATGTTCTGACCTACAGCATCACACCGATAGGTCCAGGCTCAAGGTTTCTACGTTTACCAACGATCCTGCCAGTCATGCTTGTCAACCGTTGTCCACACCGAACGAAGGCTCCCACGTCTTACACTTACGTCGGCTACAGATCTTGATTTTCTACAGATCTTGATCTTGATACAGAACAGAATTTAGAGGCAGCTATGGAGAACGGTAAAAAAGGGCGAGCGGGATTTAGAGCAAACACGGGGACAGTAAAAAGTTATGATTCTGGTTATCGATCCCTTTCAGACGAGTCCGAATCCTTTACGCACGTGGACTTAACTCAAATCTTCAAGACTCCGAACCCTATCATTGGTGTCGTTCATCTACTGCCGTTGCCCACTTCAGCGCTCTGGGGCGGCAGCTTAAAGACGGTGATCGATCGCGCTGAACAGGAAGCGACTGCCCTTGCCTCTGGCGGAGTAGATGGCATTATTGTGGAAAATTTTTTTGATGCGCCGTTTCCCAAAGATCAGGTTGATCCGGCTGTCGTGAGTGCGATGACTCTCATCGTGCAGCGGCTAAAGCAGATGGTGACGCTACCGATGGGCATTAATGTGTTGCGAAATGATGCTCGTAGTGCGCTGGCGATCGCGACCTGTACCCAGGCACAATTTATTCGCGTTAATGTGCTGACAGGAGTGATGGCGACCGATCAAGGATTAATTGAAGGCAACGCCCACGAACTACTGCGCTATCGGCGTGAACTGGGCAGCGATGTCAAGATCTTTGCAGATGTGCTGGTGAAACATGCCCGTCCCCTCAGTTCCCCTAATCTGACCGTTGCAGTGCAAGACACGATCGAGCGTGGTTTAGCCGATGCCGTGATTCTTTCAGGATGGGCAACTGGTAGCCCACCGACTTTAGAAGATCTGGAGTTGGCTAGCGCGGCGGCTAACGGTACGCCTGTCTTTATCGGTAGCGGCGCAGACTGGGAGAACATTCCCACCTTGATGCAAGCTGCCGATGGGGTCATTGCGTCTAGTTCGCTCAAGCGTCACGGTCGTCGCGATCAGCCGATCGATCCAATTCGGGTCAGTCGCTTTGTCGAATCGACTCGCCGTGGTGTAGCCACTAGACTGGAACTTAAAGCCGCTGCTTCTTTACCATTGCGTTCTTAAGTCTCTTCGCCGTTTGCGATGAGTTGGGACAGACGACCGCAGGCATTTACCCGATCGCAGCGGTAGCATCTAGAAACTTTAAAATCAGAAGTCGCATAAGGCAGAATAGGAAAGGTAACGCTGGGGCTTTCAGAAGCATTGCTGGGTTTTGAGGCTGTTTGAGGATGTCTTATGTCTAAAGGTCTTGTCAGTCGTCGTCGTAACGCTCCCTGGATTCATCGTTGGTCGCGTCCCCTGATTGGAGCGATCGCCATCCTGGGTGCCCTTAATACTGCTTACCTGACCATCACCAAGCTGACCAGTACCGCAACGGCTTGTCCAACAGGTGGCTGCGAACAGGTGCTTTCTAGCGCCTACGCGACGATTCTTGGGTTGCCGCTCGCTCTCTTTGGGCTACTTGCGTATGTCAGCATGGCAACCTTTGCTCTGGCTCCTCTGGCGATTCAGGGCGATCGACAAAAAGACCTGCGCGCCAATTTGGAAAGCTGGACCTGGCTGCTGCTGTTTGCTGGCTCAACCGCAATGCTAATTTTCAGCGGTTACCTGATGAACATCATGGTCACCAAGTTTGTCGTGCCCTTCGGCATTCAAGGCATTTGCTATTACTGTGTTGCCTCAGCCCTGTTTGCCCTTAGCCTGTTTGTGCTGACGCTTTTAGGGCGCGCCTGGGACGACATTGGGCAACTGTTCTTTACTGGCGTTATTGTTGGCATGGTCACA
>JBBSHC010000102.1:0-8274 GCA_038253425.1 Leptolyngbyales cyanobacterium
AATTCGATCGACATTGATGACATTAAACAAACGCAGGAGGCACTGCGAGAAAGTGAAGAACTCAGGCAACGCATTTTAGAGAGCAGTTATGACTGCATCAAAGTTCTAAACTTAAACAGCGAAGTACTTTACATCAGTGCAGGTGGGCTGCGCCTCTTAGAAATCGATGAGCCGACCTCGATCCTCAATACAGTCTGGGATGATCTTTGGCAAGGCGACGACCACGAAAAAGCAAAAGCCGCGATCGCCGCTGCCACGTTGGGGCATATCGGTCAATTTCAAGGCTATCTTCCCACCGCCAAAGGCACACCAAAATGGTGGGATAGCGTGTTGACGCCTGTGCGCGATGCCGCTGGGCAGGTTGTTCAACTGGTTGCTACCTCACGAGACATTACCAAAGCCAAGCAGAGTGAAGCCGAGTATCAGCAAGCCGAACGGGCACTGCAAGAAGCGCATGTACAGTTGGAGTCTGCTCTAGCAGCAGGAGCGGTTTATACGTGGCGTTGGCACATTCCCGTTAATCGTGTTGTGGTAAACGCCGCCTTTGCTCATCTCTTTGCTGTAGACCCCGCCCCCGCAACGACAGGCGGATTGCCGATCGAGGTTTTTATCAAGTCCATGCATGAGGAAGACGCTCCTCGCGTAGCAGCAGCCATTCAGCAGGCGATCGAGACAGGCGAAGAGTATGTCGCTGAGTATCGTGTACAGACGGCAAGTGGTGAAGAGCGCTGGGTGACGGCACGCGGTCGAGTTGAGTATGATGCAACGGGCAATCCAGTTTTGTTTCCGGGCGCACTCATTGATATCACCGATCGCAAACGGGCAGAAGCAGCCTTGCAGGAAAGTGAGGAATGCTTCCGCACCCTTGCCGATAACATTGCTCAATTCGCCTGGATCGCCGACGATCGCGGCTGGATCTTTTGGTACAACCAGCGCTGGTTTGACTACACAGGCACCACCTTAGACACCATGCAAGGTTGGGGTTGGCAGCAGGTGCATCATCCTGACCACGTGGAGCGTGTAACAGCAAAATTTCGTCGCTACGTCGAGACGGGTGAGACCTGGGAAGACACCTTTCCCTTACGCAGCAAAGACGGCGAGTATCGCTGGTTTCTCTCACGCGCGATTCCCATTCGTGATGCCGAGGGCAACGTCTCGCGGTGGTTTGGCACCAATACCGATATCACCGATCGCGTGCAGCTTGAACAGGAGCGCGATCAATTGTTGGAACGGGCACAAGCAGCGCGAGAAGAAGCTGAACGAGCCAACCGCATTAAAGACGAATTTTTGGCAGTGCTGTCGCACGAACTACGATCGCCGCTCAATCCTATTCTTGGCTGGTCAAAACTGCTGCAACAAGGCAAACTCGACGACGCCCGAACCGCCACCGCCCTGGCAACCATCGAACGCAATGCCAAGTTACAGGTGCAACTCATTGATGACCTACTCGACGTTTCCCGCATTCTTCAGGGCAAACTCACCTTAAACACCCTGCCCGTGCATTTGCCCTTTGTGCTGTCGGCAGCGATCGAGACAGTACGATTGGCGATCGATGCCAAAGCCATTCAACTAGAACTGTTGCTTGACCCAGACGTAGGGCAGATTTTAGGTGATGCCGCACGCTTACAGCAGGTGGTATGGAACCTCTTATCCAACGCTGCCAAGTTTACGCCCTCTGGTGGTCAGATCACCGTTTCGCTAACGCAAGTCGGCACCTGTGCCCAGCTTCAGGTCAAAGACAACGGCAAAGGCATTCACCCAACGTTTTTGCCCAATGTCTTCGAGCATTTCCGTCAGGAAGATGGAGCCACCACCCGTCAATTTGGCGGCTTGGGCTTAGGGTTGGCGATCGTGCGGCAAATTGTCGAGCTACATGGTGGCACCGTCAAAGCAGAAAGCCCAGGCGAAGGTCTGGGAGCCACCTTTACAGTTAAACTACCCCTGGTAGCGATCGCGCCAAACACCGCCGCAACGAGTAGCGCCAACGCACCCGCCATTAACTTAGAAGGACTGCAAATTCTCGTCGTTGATGACGAAGCCGACATGCGTGAGTTAGCCACTTTTACACTGGAGCAGCATGGAGCAGTCGTTACCAGCGTCGCCTCTGCACAGGAGGCACTAACGCTGCTCGATCGCTCCACGCCCGATCTGTTAATTAGCGACATCGGTATGGCAGGTATGGATGGTTACATGCTGATACAGCAAGTGAGGCAGCGCGCCGCCAAAAATAGTCGGCAAATACCAGCCATTGCCCTCACAGCCTATGCAGGCGAGTTTAACCAACAACAAGCCCTTGCCGCTGGCTATCAAGAGCATATTGCTAAACCAGTTGAACCAGAGGTATTACTTAAAGCGATCGCACGTTTACTAAAAAACTATTTATGAGAGAAAGATCCCCGACTTTTGGAAAAGTCGGGGATCTGAAGAGCTGATCTTTAGTCAGCCTTTTACCTTTTGCCTTTTACCTTCCCCCAGCCTTGTCAGAAGATAGATGTCGCTGCAAGTGATGTTGGTGCAAGATAAGTCTAATCATTTAAAGAAAGATTAAGACAGTGGTTTCCCTTCGTGCTACGTCCTCATCGTCTGTATCCAAGCGCAGCGTAACCCTTGCCGATCTTTTAGCAAGAGGAGCTGAAACTGCTGACTTTTGTGCCGCAAATGCCAGCGCGATCGACCGCAACGGAGCCTTCCCGGTGAAAGAATTTGAGTTGATTGCAGAGGCAGGACTTTTAGCAGCACCCCTGACACCTGCACTGGGCGGACTTGGCTTAGGCATCCATGCTGACGTGACCTGTGAACTATTGATGCTGCTCAAGCAGATCGGGCGCGGCAATTTAGCCGTAGGACGAGTGTATGAGGGGCATGTCAACGCACTTCAACTCATCCAAACATTCGGCACACCGGAGCAGATTGCCGCCTATGCCAGTGATGCGCGCGATCGCCACAAAATCTTTGGCGTCTGGAATGCTGAAGCCGAAGATGGCGTGAAAGTGCAGCCGCTAGAAGGGGGGCGCTGCCGTTTAGAGGGTGCCAAAACGTTTTGCTCAGGATCAGGGTTTGTCGATCGCCCGTTTGTGAACGGACCGTTAGCCGATGAACCCTGGCAGATGTGCATTGTACCGATGGAAGCAGTAGCAACAGTCAGCGACCCTAGTTGGTGGCAACCATCGGGAATGCGGGCAACTGCCAGCTTTAAAGTAGACTTCAGCGGCGTTGAACTGGACGCAAGTGCCCTCATTGGCAAACCAGGCGATTATTTTCGGCAACCCTGGCTCACCGCAGGCGTTATTCGCTTTGCGGCTGTGCAACTAGGCGGGGCAGAGGCACTCTTTGACGCCACCCGACAGTACCTGCGCGACTTAAATCGAACGGCTGATCCCTACCAGCAAGAACGGTTAGGACGCATGGCGATCGCGCTGGAGAACGGCAACCTCTGGCTACGTGGCGCAGCAGCTTGTATACAGACCTACGCGCCCCTCTTTGGTGGCGACCCCAAGCAAACGACTGACCCGGCGGCAGCAGACAGGCTTGTTGCCTATGCCAACATGGTGCGAACCGCGATCGAGCAAATTTGTATGGATGTCATGCAGTTGTGTCAGCGATCGGTGGGCACCCGTGGCTTGCTGCCTCCCCATCCAATGGAGCGCATCATTCGCGATTTGACCCTCTACTTGCGGCAACCTGTATTTGATACTGCCCTTGCCACCGTAGGACAGTACGCGCTCTCTCAAACAACCCCTACCCATACCCTCTGGTCTGACGATGCCGCTTGTTAGCCAATCCCCCCTATTCGATCTAGCCGCATTACCCCTGCGATCGGTGAATACCATCACTGGTTCAGCGTTGATTGTTGCACCCCACCCTGACGACGAAACGTTGGGCTGTGGTGGCGCGATCGCGCTTCTGCGAGCTTTGGGCTACGCCGTACATGTTTTAGTCATCAGTGATGGCACCCGATCGCATCCTCGATCGCTCAAGTATCCGGCTCCACGGTTGCAAGCCTTACGGGAAGCAGAAACTCTGGAAGCCCTGTCTACTTTGGGTGTAAACCAGCCAGACGTAACGTTTTTGCGGTTGCCAGATGGCTCCATTCCCACATCTGCATCACCGGGTATTCGAGGAGCAGTCGCGCGTTGTCGTACGTGTTTAGAAACGCTGCATCCTGAAACCGTCTTTTTGCCGTGGCGCTTCGATCCACACCCCGATCATCGGGCAACCTGGAAATTAATGCGTACCGCGCTACTTTATACAGACAACTCGCCCCGCCTCATTGAGTACCCCATCTGGGATTGGGATCCAGAACAGGGAGATGTAACAAACTTCACTCAGGTGACAGCATGGCGCTTGGATATCCGGGCTGTGTTGGCAACCAAAAAACGGGCGATCGCGGCGTACCGTTCTCAAACCACCAACTTAATCGATGACGATCCAGAGGGCTTTCAGTTGACACCAGCCATGCTGTCAAACTTTGCACGTCCCTGGGAAGTGTATTTGGAGGCACCATGAACTCATCCCCATCCTCTCTCTCATCGGACTATTTCGACTCACTTTACAGTGCCGATGCCGACCCCTGGAAGTTTGCCACCAGCGAGTATGAAGCCAAAAAATACGACGCTAGTTTGGCAGCACTACCCAACGATCGCTACCGTTCGGCGTTGGAAATTGGTGGTTCGATCGGCGTCTTAACAGCAAGGCTGGCTGAGTGCTGTGACACACTGCTATCAGTGGACGTATCCGAAAAAGCGCAGCAGCAAGCGATCGAGCGTTGTCAGTCTCTAGCCAACGTCCACTTTCAACTGATGCAGGTGCCACAAACCTATCCAAACGCCCAATTTGATCTCACGGTGCTATCAGAAGTCGGCTATTACTGGTGCTGGGAAGACTTAAAAAAAGCGCAACAATTGATGTTGCAACACCTCGAACCTGGTGGACACCTGTTGTTGGTTCACTGGACGCCCTACGACACTTACTACGACAATCCCTTAAGTGGTGATGAAGTCCACGACGCTTTTCTAGCGTTACCATCCTCACAAATCAAACACTTGAAGGGCGATCGGGCAGAAAAGTATCGCCTTGATGTCTTTGAGCGCCTTTAGGTTTTTGTACAAGGTTTTTGCACAAGTTTAAGAGCGATCGCTGGACGTGAGCAGCGTTTCTGTTGCTTCAGCAAAACCTCCGCCTCCAGGTCTCTTTGCCACGCTCTCTTTGCCACAATCGCACCTGGTCTAATCACTCTTAAACTGCCCTTTTAAACCGCCAAGGGAGTGGGTTCATAGGGCATGGCTTCATGCCGAGAGGCTTGCTTCTGCCAGTGGTCGGGCACAGACTGTCGTTGCTGATCTTGCCGCCGTAAAAGCTCTAGCAGCCGACGCAGATCCTCGATCGCTTGCTCGATGTTGACTAATGACCAACGCTGTTGCCAGATTTTTTCCTGCCGCTGTCGGTGTTCAATCTGTTCCCATAAGGCACCAAACGAAGCACCTTGAGCCAGGGCGGTAGCAAGCCAGGTACGATCGACACCCAACTGACTGGCTGGTAGCGCGATCGCTGTAGTAGTGGCTGGATAGCCATGCAACCCGCGTTGGAAAAGTAACCGCAAGTGATGACGCGCCTGCAACCAAGCCGCGATCGCGCCTGCTGGCTCCACCAAAAACGGCTGCTGCTGCTGCCCCATGTCTGCCCAGGCACTTAATTGATCTGCCAAGCCGCTGAGCGCGCGCCCCACCGATCGGGCGGACGTAGTGACCCGTACACGAGGGCTGTGACGAAACCGGGCATTGACACGCACCAAAGCACGGTAAAGCGCTACATCCTCTGAAGTGTGAATGGGTGGCAATCCGCCTGCGCGGTGATACAGCTCTGCGGTGACTGCCAAACTCGCGCCGTAATGCTGAAAGTGCCGGGGAAACCCATCAAATGGATCAGGATCGAGAGACGCTTCCAACTCAGCCACTAAAAAGCGGTAACCCACCTCGCGCAAATGGCAGGCTCTGGCGTAGGGATGAAGCTGAGCGCGATCGTGACGGTCTGTGATAATGCGTCCGCCAACGGCATCGGCACCACTCGCTATTTCCGCTAACGTTGCGGCAATCCAGTCCGGCGCAACCCTTGTATCACCATCCGTTGAGGCAATCACGCCTCGGTTATAGCCCAACGACATCAAGCGGCGGTAGGCTTCATCCATCAATAGCTTTCGTACCCAACCAATGTAAGCCTCAGAGGCAGGCAACGTCTTCTCAACAATGTGCAGCACTAAATGGGGATGCTGAGCGGCAAAACGATGCGCGATCGCGGCTGAATCATCACTACAGTTATTCGCAAGCACAATCACTTCATACCACGCAGGATCAAGCGGGCGACCTTCCAAATCAAGTTGGTACGCCAACGCAGCAAGGGTACCTTCCAACCTTTCAGCCTCATTTCGCACTGGCACAATAACGCAGACCTCACACCGAGGCAACGGAGGCGTTTGGACTAAAAACTGAGCGGATACCAGGTGCAATGGCTGAGAAGAGCAGTCAGCAACTGCCCTCAAGTGAGCACGGGTCATCATACCCACGGCTCCATTTCCAAAGGCTGAGCGATCGCAAGAAGCGGGATCATGAGAATTTGTGATCTTTTGTTATAAAGATCATTGTGAAAGGTTGCACCCGTCGCAGTATCTGTCCACTGACAGAATTCGCTAGACGACTCTGGTATATGGCGGTGAATTAGCGATTAGCTGTCAGCCATCAGCTTGCCGCTAACTTTAGCCATTAGCGCTCAGCAGTCAGCGCTCAGCTTTATTGGTAACTTCTAACTCCTGACTCCTCTCTTTTGCCTTTTGCCTTTTACCTTTTGCCTTTTACCTTCTACCTTCCGCCTTCCGCCTTCTTCCAACGCTCGTGCCCTGAATCCGGCAACGGCTTTGTCAAAGCGATTACAAGACCCAGGGTGTAGCGTTTGCAGGCATAGCATAGTGCAAGGTTGACCAAGGTTCGGGACAGTGAACAGCACATAGTCAGATTAATCAAGTCAGCCGCGATCGACGCAAGAAAACCTGAACGTTGCTCGTCCTGAACCTTGTAATCAGGACACCACAAGCGATCGCGTCACTGCTTCTGCCCCGTTAACAGGCAGAGGGCATCGATCGAGGGAGCGAAGAAATAGCCGCCGCCTGTGGGAATGACCCAATCATTCTGGGTAGAAAGTTCTTGAGGTTTACCGTCGATCGTGACCTTAAAGGTGCGTTTGCGTTGCTCTCCGGGAGTGTTATTTTGCCCAATGATGGGGTCGTGCCCGGTGCCCGTTTCCTTGAAGTCGGGGCTATTCACCCAGCGCTGCGTCACAAACTCAAACTGATCAACGATCGAGGTTTGATACGCCGCGAAGACAAGACCACGATTGCCAGAGTCGATTGTCTTAGTCGGGTCGTTGGGGGGATAGTAGGGCTGACCGAAGGGAATGCCTCGACGCAGCAAGCGGTGAGTTTGAGTGCTGACCTCCCCAACTTTGGGCACTCCCGGCGGCAGGTTAGGGTTGATGCTCTTTGAGTCGTCATCACGTGGGTAGGATTTGCGAATATGCGCCGCCCAGGGGCAAATGGCACCTAACGCATCACCAGGGGAAACCTCAAACGTGGGGTCGTTGTCTACGCAGCGGGCATCGTCTACCAGGCAATCGGGTTTGTTGGGGTCGGTTGCAGGCGGGATGGGTTCGGATGCGCCATCAAACTCAAAGTGGTTATTCGCGCAATCGTTATCCGCCAGTTTGGGATTGTCTTTAGTCTGTGCCCGCAAAATGGGTGCGCCACTCTTCCAGCGTCCAACAAGCTTTGCCCCTAGTAGCTCTGGAGTCGTGCCGATCGTGGTCGCCGTTTCTGCCAAAAACTGATGGAAACCTGCCACATCCTGCCGTAGCCGACGAATGACCAGGAAAGAGCCATCCTTCGCCCAGATCGGTCCTTCTTTGGGTCGGGCGGTGCTGGGTTTGCCATTCCACTTCTCGTCTGTCAGGGAGTCTTTACCAGAATCTTTGACCTCAGCCGCCAGCGGATCTTGATCGGGGTAGCCAAACACAAACTCTCCGGGCCACAGCAGATCTTGCCCTGGTTTACCCTGGTCTAGTGGTTCCTGGGGATTTTGCCGCAGCGTAAACACATCATGTTCGTCTTCCGAGATTCGCCCACGCACTCCGGGCTGGCTCACCCCATCCAAAAAGCCGAAATGCTCATGTCCAACCAGGGGTGGGGGCAAAGTCGCGCCCTGCTGCTTGTAGAGAATGGTGACGCCACTA
>JBBSHC010000103.1:0-8273 GCA_038253425.1 Leptolyngbyales cyanobacterium
CTCTTTTACTTGGGGTCTTACGTTAACCTGGTACTTTCAGCGCTGTTAGTTGCAGTCCTTTACTTAGGCGGGTGGGATTTTCCTGTACCGCTGACGCTGGTAGCGGATTTAGTTGGGATTGATCAAGCGAACCCGCTTTTTCAGATTATTACCGCCTCCCTGGGCATTACGATGACGGTGCTCAAAGCTTATTTTCTGGTTTTTCTAGCGATCTTGCTGCGGTGGACGGTGCCCCGCGTTCGCATTGACCAATTGCTAGACTTAGGCTGGAAGTTTCTCTTGCCCATATCGCTGGTAAATCTGCTACTAACGGCTGCCCTCAAACTTGCCTTTCCCTTTGCGTTTGGTGGCTGAGTCCCCGAAAAGATTAAGGCTTAAGGCTCAAGGCTGACTTATGTACAGTGCCTCCTTATCCTTTATCCCTACTCCTTTATCCTTCAAAGACACGTCCTATGCTGAAGTTTCTCAAGCAAGTTGGTGACTACACAAAGGAAACAATTCAGGCAGCAAAATATATCGGTCAGGGACTCTCAGTCACTTTTGACCACATGCAGCGCCGTCCAGTTACAGTGCAATATCCGTACGAAAAGTTGATTCCTTCGGAACGGTTTCGTGGGCGGATTCACTTTGAGTTTGATAAGTGTATTTCGTGCGAAGTGTGTGTGCGGGTTTGTCCCATTAATTTGCCTGTTGTTGATTGGGAATTTAACGCCGAAACGAAGAAGAAGAAACTCAATCACTACAGCATTGATTTTGGGGTCTGCATTTTCTGTGGCAACTGTGTGGAATATTGCCCGACTAATTGCTTATCGATGACTGAAGAGTATGAGCTTTCGACGTACGATCGCCATGAACTCAACTACGATAACGTGGCTCTCGGTCGTCTGCCATATAAAGTGGTGGATGACCCGATGGTGACGCCGCTGCGGGAATTTGCCTACCTGCCCAAGGGTGTCATTGAGCCACACGGCTTGCCCGAAGGGTCACGTCGCGCAGGCTTACGCCCAGAAGAGATCGTGGAGCAGTCAGAAAAATAGTGCAAGCTTCTCACCGAAGATGCTCAAGTAAGATCACTTACTTACCTTGATACTTGAGCCTCAACACCTCTCAGGCAGTAAACGCTAGCGACGGAGACCGACTTACTGTGAATTTAGCCGAAGGCATTCAGATTGTTTCGTTTGGGCTGCTCTCTCTGATGATGATTGGGGCAGCGCTAGGCGTCGTCCTGCTTGACAACATTGTGTACTCCGCCTTCTTATTGGGTGGTGTGTTTATCAGTATGGCGGGGCTGTATTTGCTCTTAAATGCTGATTTTGTGGCTACAGCTCAAGTCTTGATTTATGTGGGAGCCGTCAACGTGCTCATTTTGTTTGCCATCATGCTGGTAAACAAGCGGCAGGACTTTGTAGTGGTACCAAGAGCATGGATTCGTCGAGGGGCAACGGCTCTTGTTTGTGTGGGGCTATTTGCGCTGCTGAGTACGATGGTGGTGTCAACGCCCTGGTCACTCTCCACCGGGGTGGCAATTGGTGATGGCGCGATCGTAACCATCGGCAAGCACTTCTTTACCGATTTTTTGCTACCGTTTGAGCTGGCATCGGTGCTGTTGTTGATGGCGCTGATTGGAGCAATCATGCTGGCACGGCGGGAGTTTCTGCTGGATGCAGATCTAACGCCACTTCAGCAACAGCAACCTGCACTAACGTTGCCAGAGCGTCCGCGAGAGCTAGTGTCGATCGGACGACCTGGTAGCCCTGAGCGCACGATCGCACCTTCTCCTTCCGATCAGAACAACTAGTGTGAGGTAGACGGATTATGCAACTCCAGTATTTTCTCGTTGTGGCAGCAGCGCTGTTCTGCCTCGGTATTTTTGGTTTGATTACCAGCCGCAATGCCATACGCGTGTTGATGTCGATCGAACTCATGCTGAACGCTGTCAATTTGAATTTGATGGCATTCTCCAATTATTTAGATACGCAGGATATCAAAGGGCAGGTTTTTACAACCTTTGTGATTGCGATCGCGGCAGCAGAAGCAGCAGTCGGTCTGGCGATCGTACTGGCAATTTACCGCAACCGTGACACGGTTGATATGGAGCAATTCAACTTGCTGAAATGGTAAGCAGCTTGACGGAAATTTTTAGTTGTTGGTTGTTTAGGTCTGAGTAGACTGAAAGCTGACAAGCAGTACCTCACACTCACACAGAACAACGTGCAACTGAAGCAGGTTATCATTGCTCATAAAGCTGGCGATCTGATTAGCCAACGTTGGGCAACCACGTGCGCCAAACAACTAGAAAAACGGCAATGCCGAGTTTTGGTGGGACCCAGCGGACCCAAAGATAATCCCTATGCCGTCTTTCTCGCCTCTGTGACTCATCCCATCGATCTAGCGATCGTATTGGGGGGAGATGGTACAGCACTAACAGCGGCTCGGCATCTGGCAGCAGATAACATCCCGCTGCTGGCAATTAACGCGGGTGGCCATTTAGGCTTCCTGACTGAATCGCTGGAGGACTTTGAGCACTCAGAGCAAGTGTGGGAGAGGCTGCTAGAGGATCGCTTTGCGGTACAGCAACGCATGATGCTGCAAGCGACGATACATGAAGGTAATCGCACGAATCTGGAGCCGCTGAGCGATCGCTTTCTGGCGCTCAATGAAATGTGTGTCAAACCTGCTTCCGCCGATCGCATGATCACCTCGATTCTAGAAATGGAAATCGACGGCGAGATCATCGATCAATATCAGGGTGATGGGTTGATTGTTGCCACACCAACGGGTTCAACCTGCTACACGGTGGCAGCAAACGGACCGATCATTCATCCCGGTATGGATGCGATCGCCGTGACACCGATCTGTCCCTTAAGCCTTTCGAGCCGTGCGATCGTGCTGCCTCCTGGCTCTGTTGTTAGCATTTGGCCCCTTGCCGACCCAGATTTAAGTACAAAGCTCTGGATGGATGGCGTGCTGGCAACCTCAATCTGGCCCGGTCAACGGGTAGATATTCGCACTGCCGACTGTCAGGCAAAGTTTATTATTCTCAGAGAGAACTATTCGTACTACCAGACCCTGCGAGAAAAGCTGCAATGGGCAGGGGCAAGAGTCCACTACAGCAATAACCATCGCAACTAGAACTCAACGGTTCGTGCTTGGCAATACGCCATGGAGCATCGGCTTTGGGCAAGCAGCCCTTCACGAAAAGCGGGTAGCGTTGACTGACCGCCGCCAAGCGCAACAGTACAGGTTTTAAGCCGACTAAAAGATGCCTCCGACCAGGGTTTCGTCCGACCAATCTAAGGTATCGCCAACCGCTTCGCCATCATGGTACGCCGCCAACAGGACTTCACTCGTTTTACCCCAGGCGATCGCACCCGTTGCATCCATCCCGATCGCGCCCAAGTCTCGCTGGTGTTGGTGCGCTTCCCTGAAAGAGCGTCCAAAGGCATCTTGCAGCGATAGTCCATCATCCGTTCGCACTACGATGCGGGCTGCCAAACATTCGTCAATAATGTCTTCTCCAATACCCGTACAGCTCACAGCCGCACGAGGCGTAGCGTAATTTCCGGCAGGCATTGCAGAGTCGCTGACGCGTCCAATGCGCTCAAAGCCTTTTCCACCCGTTGAGGTGCCGACTGCCAGATGCCCTTGAGTGTCCAGAACCACAACACCAATGGTGCCACGTCTAGCTGTGTCCTCCACCAACTCTTGCTCTGCTACGACACCTGCCATCTCTCTCGAAAAGTTGCCCTGCCGTTCCTGAATCCATTCTTGCAAGCGGATTTCAGTCAGGGGATCATAAGCGGGTAGCTCCAGTTCGCGCAGTAGCTCGGCAGCGCCATGATCAGACAACACGCGATCGTGGGAGTTTTGCAGCGCATTCGCTAGATTAATCGGGTTTTGCACCCGTGAAACATTAATCACACCACTAAAACGCTGGTTAGCCCCATCCATCAGCGCGGCACTCATGCGAATCTGCCCATCTGATTGCAATACCGAGCCTGTCCCAGCATTAAAGCGGGGATCATCTTCAAGCATCTGACAACCATGCATGACTGCCACTTGAGCCGATGCACCTGATAACAGCAAGTCATAAACAGCATCAACGACCCGATAAAGGGATTTCCGCACGACTTCTGCGCCGCCCTTGCCCCTTAACGAGCTACCGGCTCCACCATGAATAATCAGTTTGGGCTGCACCCGTTCTGCTGGCATTACTGAACCCTCTAAGGCATAAACGTTATTAGCTGTTTGCTCTAAATAACCCATCATATTGCTACGTGTGTCAGCTTAGAGCGGCATTACACTCAATCGAGCGTGGCAAGTATGAAGAATGCCATTTGCCAGCGAAGCCATACTGTAGCCTGTTTCTGTAACGATAAGTTGTGCGTCGGAGACACGATCGCCACGCGATCGCTTAATGATAAAGATCGCTAGATGGTATCGCTCTTCACTATTAAGCTATAAGCGCAGAAAACAAACTGCTACTGGCTAACAACTAGGAAGCACTGTAGCTCACGTAAAGGCATTTTAAGTGTGGCTCACTCATTAGCCAGACTCATTATCTTTTTGGCTTGCACAAAAACACCGCTCCTATACTGGAGATAGAGAAGGCTGCTTAGAGGGACCAAGATGGCTCCGAACCCCGAAATTATGCAGGCAGTTGAACGCCTGAACTACCGTGTAACAGTTGGCGATATTGCCAGTCAAGCAGGCTTAAATATAAACCTGGCGCAACAGGGACTTTTAGCACTGGCTGCCGATGCAGGTGGTCATCTTCAGGTCGCAGAATCAGGCGAAGTGGTTTATCTGTTTCCCAAGAACTTTCGAGGTGTGCTTCGCAACAAGTCTGTGCAGTTGCGGCTGAAAGAATGGTGGGACAAGGTTTGGAAGGTTCTGTTCTATCTGATTCGGATTTCCTTTGGCATTGTGCTATTAGCCTCGATCGCGCTGATTATTCTTGCCATTGTGATCATTATTACGGCAGCAAGTTCCAGCCGTGACGGTGATAATCGCAATTCAGGCAGCGGTGCCGTTTTCTTCCCAAATATTGGGTTTGGGTCAGATTTCTTCTGGATCTTTTACCCTAATTACTACGATCGCCCTCAGCGGCAAAACCGTCAGCGTCAGCGCCTAAGATCGGATGAAGCGCCTGAAATGAACCTTTTGGAAGCGATCTTTTCCTTCCTGTTCGGTGATGGCAATCCCAACACTAATTTAGAAGAGCGACGCTGGCAGGCGATCGGTACCGTCATCCGCAATCAACGTGGCGCAGTCATCGCTGAGCAAATTGCTCCTTACCTGGATGAGCTTGGGCAGGGTTACAAGCGGGACTATGAAGAGTACATGCTGCCTGTACTGACTCGGTTTAACGGTCAGCCAGAAGTGAGTCCAGAAGGGGCTATTATTTATCACTTTCCTGAGTTGCAAGCTACTGCCGCCCAAACGCAACCAAAACCAGTGTCTGCTTACTTGCAAGAGCTTCCCTGGCGGTTTAGTCAGGCTAACGCTGGACAACTTGTGCTTGCAACCGCTTTAGGCGGCATCAATTTTGTTGGTGCTTTAACGCTTGGCAAGTTGCTCACTGGCGGAGCCGCTGCCGCTGAACTGGGTGGGCTGGTTGCTTTTGTGCAATCAATTTATTGGATTCTACTGGGCTATGGCACAGCCTTTTTGGCACTGCCCCTCATGCGTTATTTTTGGATTCAATGGCGCAATGGCAAGATTGCTGCCCGTAATGCAGCCCGTCAGGAGCAAGCCATTCAGCTTAATCGGGCAGATGCGGCGCTCCAGGTCAAGCTGGCATATGCACAGCAGTTTGCGGCTGAGACAGTCATCGGGACAGAAGATCTGGCATACACAACCGAACGGGATCTGCTGACACAAAATGTGGAGCAAACTGCCAAACTAGATGCCGAATGGCAGCGTCGTCTTGAGGAGAAATAGTACTAGCTGAAACGATTGTCCTGAAGGCTTCATGGGTTAATAGTGTACCGATTAGCTTGTGTACCGTCAGCCAGATTTCGACTACGCCCAACCTTCAACTGTGGAGAGTTGAGCGCAGTTGAAGCTCAAGCCACTGGTGCTGTATTTTCACCCAAGTCCTCAATGGTGTAAAGACTGCCACACATTACTTTTGTAAAGAAAGCGGCAATTATGAGGGAACCGTGCAAAATGTTAGGAGCCAACTTAATGGTCGATCGGTTACAGTTTTACACTGTCGCAGTCACAAGTTGGATCGATCGCTTCTAACCTGTTTTGCACGCTTTATTGGTTACCTGCAACGTGACGTCAACGCACCTACAGACACTAGCAGCCTGCACGTTAGCAGCGATCGCTGCTTGGGAAGCAGTTCAACCAACTGGGGCAGCGTCCAGCACTCCGCTCTTCGTCGCTGGCAATGCGCAGAATCAAGGTGCAGTGAGTGCAGCAATTTCACCCACTGACACGTCCCTGCAAGGAGCGATCGTGCCAGTAAGCGATCCAACGACTCCTGACAAACCGACTGACGTTAACAGTACGCAATACTATCAGGATTACCAGCCGCAAACGACATCGATCGCTACGTCACCGACGGAGCCTGTGCCAACTCCGTCGATCGGGTCAGACCAACCCGCTATTACCTTTGGCACACCGCTCTCGCCTGCTAAATCGTCTCCATCAAAGGAACCCACACCCGCCTCCATCAATGCCCCTATTTGGGTTGTGCCGTTGCAACAAGCTACAACCCCAGAAGAAACGCCTGCCTCAGTAACAGTGCCACCCTTATCGACAGCAACGCCAGCAGCACCCTTGAGCCAACCGACGCCATCGCCTGCTGTCAACCAGCGGACGACCACTGCTGTACCGAGTGGATCGCCAGATTTGGTGGTTACAGCAACCGATGTTCAGATTAGCGGCGTCACAACAGAGCTTCAACAGGTCATTCGCAATACGATTAAAACGCGATCGGGCGGTAGCACTAGCAGCAGTCAATTGAAGCAAGATGTCGCCGATATTTTGGACACAGGGCTGTTTGCCAATGCCAGCGTCACCAGTCAGACTAACCCTCAGGGCTTGAGTGTAGTGTTTCAGGTGGAACCCATTGTGGTGCGATCGCTGCAACTGTCAGGCGCACAGGCACTCACGCTTGATGTTGCCAAGCAGCTTTTTAGTCCCCAGTTAGGGGCAGCAGTCAGCCCCACCCTCTTAAATGAAAGCGTCAAGCGCATCAACGAGTGGTACACCCAAAACGGCTATACGCTGGCGCGGGTATTAACCCTTCAACCAACGCGAGAGGGCGTTGTCACGATCGAGGTGGCAGAGGGATATGTTGGTGATGTCAACATTCGCTTTTTAGATAAAAACGGCAAGACTGTTAATGATAAAGGGCAGCCCGTTCAGAGCCGTACCCAGCCAGCTTTCCTGAGGCGTCAAATCAAACTGCAACCGGGTCAGGTATTCCGAGACGACGTTGCTCGTGAGGACTTAAAGCGGCTCAGTGAGCTAGGAATTTTTGATGGCGCTAACGTTTCGTTTGAGGGCGATGCCCGTCGGGTTACCGTCATCTACAACCTGGTGGAAGGATCAGCGCGCCGCGTCAATTTTGGTGGTGGCTACAACGACGAACAGGGGCTGTATGGCACCATTAATTTTCAGGACAACAACTTTGGCGGCTTGGCGCAAAAAATCAATGCCAATGTTCAAGTTGGCACCTTAGATACTCAGTTTGATGCTCGTTTCGATAAACCCTACCGCGATACTGATCCTAATACACCCGGTTATGGTGCAAACGTTTTTCGACGGCAGGGGCTTTCCCGCGTTTTTGATGATGATATTAAGCTGCCTAATGATAGCCGAGTGCGAGAACGGAAAATTGGCGGTGGTATTGATGCCACCAAACCGCTCGGACCAACCTGGAAAGGTATCTTAGGACTGAGTTACACCAACGTGAGTCTGCGCGATCGCAATGGCAATATTTTTAGCCGAGACGCGCGCGGCAACCCTTTATCCCTCAGCGGTACAGGTATTGATGATCTGACCACGCTATCGTTTAGTGCCATTCAGGACTTGCGTGACAATGCGGTTAACCCTAGTCGTGGCTCTGTCCTAACCCTCAGTACAGAGCAATCTATCCCGATCGGGCGCGGCAACGTTTTTGGCAATCGACTCCAGGCAAACTACGCTGAATTCATTCCAGTCACTCTCATCCAGCCCAATCCCGATGCCCAACAGCCTCAGGTTCTTGCTTTCAATCTTCAGGGCGGCACTACAGTTGGCGATTTGCCTCCCTATAA
>JBBSHC010000104.1:0-8257 GCA_038253425.1 Leptolyngbyales cyanobacterium
CATGATCGGTCCCACCAAAGATTTGACTAAAGTATTCGGTCTTTATGATGCTCAAGATGAAGCCACCGTACGCCAATTGATCGAGTCTGATCCATATTGGCAAAACGGTATCTGGACTGCTTACGAAATCAAAGAGTGGATTCAGGCACTCTAGCCAAGCGACGGTGGTTTTCAGTTGAATGGAGTAGCGGTCAGCTATCAGCTATCAGCTTTTCGCTGGTTTCTGACTTCTGACTGCTCCAATCCACAACACTAATGCTTCTCAACCACTTAACATAGCCTCAGATTTTTTGCACTTGTCGGCAAAATTCCAATGCTTTAGTGAGGTCGCTTGTCTGTTGCGGATAGTCGATCGCAGGACGATCGATGACGATCAGCCGAACTCCCAACTCGGCTGCAACCCGCCGTTTAACATCCTCACCGCCCGGTGTGCCCGATGCCTTTGTCACCACTACTGAGATTTGCCATTGTTGCCAGAGTGCCCGTTCAACGTCAGCAGAGACGGGTGGACGCAGCGCCATGAGGCGATCGCTCGTAAAACCTGCTGCTAACGCCACCTCTAATGCCGTCACAGATGGCAGCAGACGTGCAAACAACGTCGCGCGATCGTGCCAGGGTTGAAATAAAGGCAGCGATCGATAGCCAAGCGTTAACAAAACTCGGTGTCCTGTGAGGGCATCACCTGCGAGCAAGGTTTTAATGCTATCAAAGCGGCATTGTTCGCCAGAAGCGTGAATTTGTGTGTCGTCAACCTGTGCACTGGGTCGTTCGTATCGAAGATAAGAAAGCTGATGCTGTCGGGCAAAAGCGATCGCTGATTGCGAAATCTCGACGGCAAAGGGATGCGAGGCATCTAAAACGGCAGCGATTTGCTCGTCTTGCACAAATGCTTGTAGCTGCGCTGAAGCAAGCTTACCAACCCGAACTTTTAGTGCTGGCAGGTCTGGATAGAGCGATCGTGCCGCGTCGGTTGTGACAGTAATAATGCAGGGCAAATGGGCTTGAGCAATCAACTGTGCTAACGCTGCACTCTCGCGAGTACCACCAATCAGCCAGATTCTCCTGCCTGTCTCACCCCCATCCCACAAGACTTGCACTCCTGCTAAAACTGCCCTTTTAGAACTGTACCTTGAAAAGCTGAAAGATCTCTCCAGGAAGCGTTTTGATGATTTTACCGCCCGCCGCGTGAATCGTTTTTTTCCAGTCAGCGATCGCTTCTAGAAACACTTCTGCACCGAGATACATTTCCAAAATCGCCCAGTTTTCGGCTAAAGGTGTCTCCGGATCCAGCACATCAAAAACAAACACACCGCCTGGTTTGAGGACGCGTTTGACCTCTGCTAGCACGGCAGCCCAGTAATCAAGGGGATAGTAGCAGCTCACGCCTGTAGCGATCGCCAGGTCAAACTGAGCCGCGTCGTAGCTTAATTGATGCGCGGGTCCCAATGTCACCCCTTTAAACAGCTTTGAATTAAGCTGCGGTCCACGGGCGTTCAAGCTGTCTCGTGCCGCTGCGCTGATTTCCTGTCCGTAGAAGAGTGCTTCCCACTGATACCAGGGGTAAATCAAAAAACTGACCCCACAGCCGATATCCAGACAGCGCTGGTTTTTCTTGGGTGCCGCTACTTCCCAGAAGGGCGAGGTGAGTTTAGCCTGTAGCGCGCCGGATGCTCGTTCACGAAAGATCGGCATGGCTTCGACTTCTTCGGGCAGTGCAAACGCCTCGCCCCGATACTCACGGTTAAAACGAGTGGTGACCGCAGTGATCTGGCTCTGCCAATCTTGCGGAGTATTTAGGGAACTAAAGTAGCTGTTGTTAGAGAATGCTCCCTGGGATTCAGACCCTTGTTTTTTTGCCATCCCAGCTTTTTGCCTCCAGCAACCGTTTGATTCAGCGTTAGAGCGATTCATACCCAAAGAGGGCACAGAAACAACATAGCCTCTGTTTGCACCGCTCCTTAGTCAAAGATTGAGTGATGTTCAAACTCTTAGACACCGCGCGTCGATGTCGTTAGCGTCCGCCAGTCAAAGCCCGACTAAAATTTTGGCGGTAGGATTTGTTGAAGATCAGAACAGGCCAGAGCAGTGCCAGGTAAACACGACCGCTGCTAAAATTGGTGCGTCTGAAACCAGACAAAAATTTCCAAATGCCAATACCATAGCCGCTGAGCGCTATTAAACCAATGATTGTCCCCATGCCTTAAGCCTCCATTGACTGACAAAACTAGACCTGTAATTGAAACTACAGTGCGTGTATGGACACTCCGGATCGCCTTAATCGCCAGCGATCGCTTGCTTATACCAATCATCATAGCCAGGACTTTGGACTGTTAGTAGCTTTGGAGCTGTCTTAACACGGATTGCTAGCGGTTTTAGCAGGTTTAGGGACCGTTGCAGGCTGAACTGCTGCTGCTAACCGTAACCCGCCTTCTTAGTCTGCTTCTAGCTTACCTACAGGGTGAGGGTCGTTGGACAGAACGCTGTTGCTGATCGTGCTGTGCCTGCAAGCTTGACTGGCAGCAATTTTCGTTAATGTCAGGTGATTAGCGGGAAACGCGATCGCGATTTGTCAATCAGTCTCCTCAAAGGCTGCACGAATCATCTTTAACATAGGAGACTAGAGAGAGAATGACGCATGGGTGGGGTAGTGGAGTATCCAAACCGACCGTTTTTGCTTTGGGTCGTTAGCCAAAGGTTAAACGCTGGTTATTAGCTGAATTTCGCCTTGTGACTGCTGCTTTCTGTGAGTAGTGAATACTTTTTTAAGTAAACGCTGGAAATAAATGGAATGGAGATCTTATGCGAGCAGTTTTAATGGCAGGAGGATCAGGAACGCGACTGCGACCACTGACGTGCGATCTGCCTAAGCCGATGGTGCCAGTGTTAAATCGCCCGATCGCGGAACACATTCTCAACCTCTTAAAGCGTCACCACATCACCGAAATCATTGCAACGCTGCACTATTTGCCTGATGTGATGCGGGATTATTTTCAAGACGGTAGTGATTTTGGCGTCCAGATGACCTACGCCGTTGAAGAAGATCAACCGCTTGGTACGGCTGGTTGCGTGAAGAATATCGCGGAGTTGCTCGATCGCACGTTTCTGGTGGTGAGTGGCGACAGTATTACTGATTTTGATCTAAGTGCCGCCATTCAATTTCACAAGCAGCGTCAGTCGAAAGCAACGTTGATTTTGACCCGCGTTCCCAATCCGATCGAGTTTGGTGTTGTCATTCTTGATCAGGACGATCGCATTTGCCGCTTTTTAGAAAAGCCATCCACCAGCGAAGTTTTCTCCGACACGGTGAACACAGGTATTTACATTCTTGAGCCAGAGGTGCTGGATTACCTGTCACCCAACCAGGAAGCTGATTTTTCTAAAGACCTGTTTCCGTTATTGCTAGAGAAGAACGAACCGATGTACGGCTATGTTGCCGAGGGTTACTGGTGCGATGTCGGGCATTTAGATGCGTACCGGGATGCTCAATATGATGGGCTGGAGCGACGAGTCAAGCTGGAGAGCCCTTATGAAGAGCGATCGCCGGGTTTGTGGGTGGGTCAGAATACGTTTTTAGACCCAACCGCTAAAATTGACGCGCCTGTCATGATTGGCAGTAATTGCCGCATTGGTGCGCGGGTTCACATTGAAACTGGCACTGTCATTGGCGATAACGTGACTGTCAGTGCGGATGCTGACCTCAAACGCCCAATCATCCTGAATGGAGCCATTATTGGCGAAGAAGCCCATCTGCGTGCCTGTGTCATTGCGCGGGGTACACGGGTTGATCGCCGTGCCCATGTGTTGGAAGGAGCGGTGGTAGGTCCTCTGTCTACGATCGGTGAAGAAGCCCAGATTAGCCCTGGGGTAAGAGTGTGGCCCAGCAAGCGGGTCGAATCTGGCGCAACGCTCAATATGAATCTGATTTGGGGCAATGCTGCCTTTCGCAATCTGTTTGGGCAACGGGGTGTATCAGGGTTGGCGAACATTGATATCACGCCCGAATTTGCAGTGAAGTTGGGTGCTGCCTACGGTTCCACGCTTAAACCGGGTGCTCAGGTTGCGGTATCGCGGGATCAACGCAGCATTTCACGCATGGTCTCACGATCGCTCATTGCAGGGCTGATGTCGGTGGGGGTGAATGTGCAAAACCTCGAAGCAACCGCCATTCCGCTGGCGCGCACGATTGTGCCCACGTTGTCGATCGCAGGCGGCATCCATGTGCGAATGCACCCCGATCGCGCTGACCATATTTTGATCGAATTTTTTGACCACAAAGGCATCAACATCTCTAAAGCTCGCGAGAAAAAAATCGAAGGAGCCTACTTCAAAGAGGACTTTCGGCGTGCCCAAATTCAGGAAATTGGCAATGTGGTCTATGCCAATCAAGTGGTAGATATCTACGGCACCTGCTTTGAAAGGCACCTCAATATCGACGCCATTCGACACAGCAGTTCCAAAGTCGTCATTGATTACGCCTATGCCGTATCGGGAGCCGTGCTGCCGCAACTTCTGGCTAAATTTGGCTGCGATGCTGTCGTGTTGAATGCCAGCCTGACCCAAACGGCTCCAAACCTTGCCGATCGAGAAGCGCTGCTAAGTCAACTGGGGCACGTCGTCGAAGCGCTCAAAGCTAATTTTGGCGTACAGGTTTCTGCAAACGGCGAACAACTGATCCTGGTCGATGAGGCGGGTAGCCCCATTCGTGGTGAAGTTTTGACCGCCCTGATGGCAGACATGCTGCTGGTGCATCATCCCAGAGGCACGATTGTTGTACCCGTCAATGCCTCCAGCGCCGTGGAGCAAATTGCACACCGTCACGATGGTCGCGTTATTCGTACCAAGGCAAACCCGACCGCACTGATGGAAGCTTGCCATACCAATCCCAATGTTATCTTGGGCGGCAGTGGCGATATGGGCTTTATCTTCCCCCAACTTCATCCCGGCTTTGATGCGATGTTTTGCATTGCCAAGCTGATCGAGATGCTCACCCTCCAGGAGCGATCGCTCGGACAAATTCGTGCTGATCTGCCCCGCGTTTGCCACAAAACCTGCACAGTGCGCTGTCCCTGGACTGCCAAAGGAGCATTGATGCGCCATCTGGTTGAGACTCATCCGGTGGATAGTCTTGAACTGGTTGACGGCGTGAAAATCTTCAATCACCAGCACAACAGTTGGGTGTTAATTTTGCCGGACGCTGGCGAACCGCTGGTACACATTTTTGCCAACAGCAACGATCGCAGTTGGGTGGATGAAACCCTAAGGGAATATCGTCTGCGAGTGCAGGAATTTGTCGATCAGCATCAGAGCACTGAAGCGGCTAAAGCGGAAAGTCAGTACTAAAATAAGATTGATTAGTTGTTCACTGTTGGCTGCCCAGTGCAACAGCTAAAGACCCGCAAAGCACCCAGCAACCTTAGGAACGCATTTAATGAATAGCTGCATTCTCATGGCAGAAATCGTCCAGGCTCCCGAACTCCGTTACACGTCAGATACTCAAACACCGATCGCTGAGATGTTTGTGGAGTTCCCCGGTCTGCGGGCTGAAGATCCACCTGCACGCCTAAAAGTTGTGGGCTGGGGTAATCTGGCTCAGGAGATTCAGGAGCGCTTCCATCAGGGCGATCGAGTCGTGATTGAAGGACGCCTCAGCATGAATACCGTCGATCGTCCCGAAGGCTTCAAAGAAAAACGCGCCGAACTCACTGCTCAGCGCATTCATAGCCTCGGAGCCGATACCACCCTGGAAACCTCTACCGCACCTGTAGCGACTGTCAGCAGCACCTCGAAATCCGCAGAAACCACCGCTCCGGCACCAAAGCCTGCCGCATCCGTACCGATGGCGAAAGCAAAAACAGGCAAATTTCAAGCCCAGCCTGAAGCAGCGATGGCAGAGCCCGATTTCGACGATATTCCTTTTTAGGAAAAATTCGGCTTTATTGGTCGCATTCCGCACAACTAATCGTTAAAGGTCGGTCGGTCAAGCAACTCAACCTTCAGCGAAACTGTAAAACACAAAACGGCTCATGAAGCGATTTTGGCTGCGTATTTGCGTCAAGTGCTGACGATCGCTCTTCAGCAGCTTGCCATCAATCATTCGTTTGTTGGGTATAATCGGCGCACCAGCGCGATCGCTCAAAGACTATGACCAGTTGGAACGAACCATTAGAACCGAGCTTTCAGCAGGCACTTGCCAGCCTTGCGCTCTTCATTGAGCAGGGCTTCAGCCAGCAAAGCCAAAAACTTGACCAGGGTTTCGATCAACAGAATCAGAAACTTGATCAAGGCTTTGGTCAACAAAACCAGAAGCTAGACTCACTGACTGAGAAGCTAGAAATACTGACTGATCAGGTCGGGCATTTCACCGAAGGACTCACAGAGCTAAGAGTGTTAGCACAGGAACAGACAGCGCAAATGCGGCAACTGACAGCGCAAATGCAGCAGCAGACAGCGCAAATGGAGCATATCACTGACGGGCTGACAGAGCTAAAGGCAGTAGTCCAGGAGCAATCAGCAACAGCGAAGCAGCAGGCAGAAGCAGCGAAGCAGCAGGCACAAGCAGCCAAGCAACAGGCAGATACAGTGAAGCTCTTGGCTGAAAGTGTGGCGAGTTTAGTGGCTCTGGCGAGCCAGAAAGGATAGAAACTGCACTAAGCCACACTCAGGATCAAGCGATCGCTCACCACTTAAAACTCAATACCCGCCTGGGCTTTCACACCCTGTTCGCGGAAAGGATGCTTTACCAGCGTCATTTCAGTCACAAGATCGGCACGATCGTACAACTCTTTGGGTGCGCCTCTTCCGGTCAAAATGACGTGGGAATCAATGGGCTTTTGTTCCAATCCCACCAGCACTTGCTCAACGCTCAGGTAGCCTAATTTAAGGGCAATGTTGATTTCATCCAGCAAGACAAGTCTGAAGTCGGGATTTTGAATAAACGTGAGCGACTTTTCCCACGCTTCTTGGGCTTTTTGAATATCGCGATCGCGATCCTGTGTCTCCCAGGTGAAGCCTTCTCCCATTGCATGAAATTCTAATTGTTCAGACCAGTGGCTAAAAGCAGCTTTTTCCGCTGGTTCCCAGGCTCCTTTAATGAACTGAACGATCGCTACTTTATAGCCATGACCGAGCGATCGCAGCACCATACCAAGCGCAGCAGTCGTCTTGCCTTTGCCATTTCCCGTGTTAACGATGATTAATCCCTTTTCCTCAGCCATCCCGGCGAGGCGCTGATCTTGTACTTCTTTACGCCGCTCCATTTTCTGGCGATGTTGCTCGGCTGTCAGTGAAGAGGCGCGATCGGGGCTAGATTGATTGGTTGATGGCAATGTCGTCACAGCGTTTCCTTGTAGGTGATTTGAAGAAGATACGTATCAACGCTCGCAAGAGGAGACGAAGCAAGTGATGTCGTTTTAGCTACAGTTTCCGACAAACAACGGGAAAAATCATCCGTTTGGTGAAGAACCGCTGAAAGATTAGTGTTAAATTAATGGTACTGATGTCTTAAGGTCGTATAGAGAGCATTGAAATTTCCTTCCCTCACTAGATACCCTTGGCTACCGCTATGGTATCTGGAAATGAAACTGAAGCGGAAGCGGCAGTGCGACCCCGCATTATCCTGGGTAGATCGCTGTGAAGCGCCCAGTATGAGCTGACCGACCTGTAACTTAAGGTTCATGGCTTGCAGAACGTTCTGGATGGTTCTACCCGAATCCATTCGCTCGTCTTGCCCTTGTCACGAACTGGGTCGGTCAAGTTCTCTATAGGAGAATTTTGAACTAAATATCTGGTTGATTTTACTGCTAGAAGCCTTCTTTTTTAGGATGAGCTTTTTGTGCAGACATACTTAAGCTTGGGCTGTTGCAGCTTGCGGCAAAGTGTGCCGCGATCGCTCGTTAAGTTGCTGCGTTTTCAGCAGAATACGACCAGATTCACTACTTTGAACTGTTAAGCGGGAAGACTTGATCGGAGCATGTGCGCTGCACACCAATATTGCTACCAAGCCCTTTCTTTTGACACCATTCCTAGTTAAGGCAACCCCATTTACTTCTTCCTTGGGTGGGGTGCTTCTAGCTTGAGGTGCTGTTTGTTCATCCTCTCAATTTCTTTATGTCGTCCATTTTTGTTGGAGTCGAAAAATGTCGAAATTGCTCAGCCACAAAATCGCACCCTCCCCCATGCCTGCCACAATCAGCGTCGTTGACCTGATTGATGGTTATTTCACGGCATACAACTCTGCTCGTTTGCGCGAAATCTGTCA
>JBBSHC010000105.1:0-8256 GCA_038253425.1 Leptolyngbyales cyanobacterium
CGCCAGATAAAGCAAAATCGCCCCCGACTCCCACAAGATGAACTCTCCATCAACGATCGCTGGAACCTTGCCAAACGGATTAATCGCCGTGTAGTCTGCCTGCAAATGCTCCTTGCTTGCCATATCCAGCCTGACAAACTCATAGGGCAGTGCCAGTTCTTCGAGGTACCACTGCACAATGGAGGCTCGACTAAATTTTCCACCGTAGAGTTTTAGCATCGTGTTCTCAAGCATCGTGTTGGGCAAAAGTTTTGGGCGTTGAATGCTACTGCGATCGCTGCTAACTGTGCAGTCGTACATGACCAGCGCGATCGCGTTAGCAAAACTCGGTAATTAAAACCTGCTTACAACACCTCATGGGTGTAGGCATGTTGTTTGACGTTATCTTCTGTCTTGACAATGCGCTGAGAATTAAGGACGCGCTTCCGTTCGATCGAGTAATTGAAATCGTTGCGGCTAGTGCCAACGGGAATGTGAGTTTGAGCGATGGGACGGGTTTTGTAGGTGCGAGCAGCCGCGATCGCTCGATACGCAAACTCATCACAGAACTGAGCCGTTGCCGGAAAGGTTGCGGGTAGCTGCGGAGTTTCGCTCGACAGTACAGCCCCCATCGTTGTAGCGATCGCAGTTTGGTAAGACGTGGGAATCCCTTTGACGATCGCTACCAGAGCTGCCGAAGGAATTGGCTCAACGACATTGACTTCATGCACCTCCCCATCATCTTTGATGAAGCAGGTTGCCAGACCCAAAACGAGATAGTCGTCGGCGGCTAAATCAGGCGCATTCAAGTTAAACGTCGCAGTTGTCATAAGAAATTCCAGTAGTTGAATTCAACGCCAGCCCAATCGAGCTTGTAATGCATTCTACCAACTTCATAGAGACGCTTCCTAGCTTTCAGAGGAAGACGGCTAAAAGAATCGCGCCCTCGATCGCACGAAACTTCTCTAGCAACTGTCTTTAAAGCGCTTACAGCCTCGCGTTAAATGAGGCACAGCATGGGAAGTGGCAGCGGATCAAACTCGCAGTTCCAGAGGCAACCCTTACCTGGGTGAACTGCTTAAGCGCAAAGGACTTACTAAACTCAAAGCTCAACTGCGCCAACGCAGACCCAGACGGTTCAAACGGGGCAGTCGGGGTTTGTTTCTCTAGCGTGTAGCTTCGAGACCAATGAACCGTCATGAGTTGCTACTGCGCTCACTGCTAACTAAAGAGAGGGAGCCATGAGGAGAATCTGTCACCCTGTTTCAGAAATTGAACCAATACCCCTTGTAGTTCAGTCAAAGATTTAGCATACAAGCTGTGCCGGGGATCACGACTGGCAGCAGTGCCAATGTCTAACTTTAGACACATCAGCAAGTGACACACAGATAGAGCAACTCTAAAAAGAAAATCCCTAATCTGAATTTTATACGCACGGTAAGAAGGTTATGAACTCTAGCATGTTTCCAGGTCGGCAAAAGAGCATTGCACAATCATCTTGCTCGACAGCACCCGGTGTAGCAAACGTTACACGTCATAGCCGTAGAAAGCACTTAGAGGAGAAGCAAATCGCGTCCGATCGCTGCCGATCGCTCCCTGGTTCTGCGTCCTTGAATGCATCTGAACGAACCACCTTACTGCGGCAAGAGGCATTTCGTGAGGCGCAAGCAGGTAACTACGAAGCAGCGATCGCTCTTTTTAGCCTGCTCATTAGCCACAACCCCGGTAGCGCTGGTGATTACAACAACCGAGGCTTACTGTATGCTCACTTGGGCGAACTAGATTGCGCCCTTGCTGACTACAACAGCGCCCTTCAGCGCAATCCACGGCTGGCAAAGATTTACAACAATCGTGCTAACTGCTACGCCTCCTTAGAACGCCTGGTAGAGGCACTCTTTGATTATGAGACAGCGCTGGATCTCAACCCTGCTGATCTTCATGCGCGTACTAACCAGGGCATCACTTTTCGTGAGTTGGAGATGTATGAGCAGGCGATCGAAAACTTTGATCTCGCACTCCAGTTCATACATCTGTTGGGTAGCCCAGCGCTGGATAGTACAGAGGCATTTACAGTCGGGCACATTTACGCGCAACGTGGGCGGGCGTCCCACCTTTTAGGCGACTGGAACTACGCCGTTGCTGACTATCATCGCGCGCTTACCGCCTTGTCTGACACCGATACCGTTCCAGAAGCCTCCCAGCGCCTACAGATACAGGTTAAAGCGTGGCTAAACAGCCTGGTTGGGACGTTACCGACGCTCTAGAAGTAGAGTCTCCTAAAAGTAGAGTCTTCTAGTAAGCAAAGATTGGTACGGCTCGCTGCCATCGATCGCAATGAGCGCAACAGTGATAGCAGGAAATGAGTGCGTCTTACACTCTGCCAAAAGACGCCACGCATAAAGTATGAAAGCGGGTCACCTCAACACGACAGCGATCGCAGTACTTAGCCGCTCAGAACTTAGCCGCTCAGAACTTAGCCTCTGATCGATTACCGCTTTCCCGGTTCTGCCAGACAATGCGCCGCTGTTGTACTCCAATGCGACCGCTCTGAGCTTGCATGTTGGCGTTTACCTGATAAGGATCAAAATACTGTTTGAAGTGCGTTTGCACCTGCTGCACACGATCGCTAGCAGATTGTACAGCGACCTTAAGCTCTTGCAGTTTTGTTTCTTGAGACGCGCGATAGGGTAACAGTTGCGCTAAAGCGCTAATAGCAACAACTGACAGCACAACGTTGACAGAGAGTCTCACAGTCGTTTCAAGCACGATCGCCTGATACGGACGTTGCGGCTTTAGGCGAGGAACCGTCCGGTGGCGTCTAAGCGGCTGAGGTGGAAGGTAGGACGGTTTTAGTGCGTGCATGGTGTTCAGTCCGGTCTAAGCAGGCAAAGTAGTAGAGCAATTCCTGAAGGGTTCAGTTGACAGAGCCGAAAGTGCAAGGTCTGTTGAACCGTCGATGGTTGAGTCAATCAGCAAAGTTTAACCGATTACTCTAAAGAACGCACCTGCTTGACACCCTGATTTAGATCCGTATTTGGTTGAAGCATCCCCTGAATTAATTATCAGCAGAGAAATTAAAAGCAAAAAACCTGCCTTGGCGATCGCGCTTTTGGATGGCAGCATCACACCAATCTAGACCGCAGGCAGAGGCGGGAGATTGTAAAGCCCAATCGCAGCAAAACAGGTAGCTGTTAGTTGGTTAAAAGACGTTCGTGTAAAAGCGCCTATTTGTAAAGCTCAGTTGCCAACCGGAAAGCGAGAACGCCTGGAACCAGCGCTACAACCAAAGCAATGAAGATTTGAGTATCCGATAACATTGTCTAGAAACTCCTCTCTGTGGGGTTTATAGTTCCCCAATGTGCTTTAAAACGTGCCGTTCGGGAACATCTTGTAACAAGATGCAACAGAAGCCTTACAGTAGCAATGCTCTGGTCGAGTTGACATCGCGCTCAACTAAACGGGGTGATGAGCCATTCGTTTCGGTTAAGCGTTAGGCTTGATAGTGTATTTAAAGACGCTTTAAAGGCGGGGATCGCTCCGCACTATCCGCTAAACTTCTACAGTGGTAGGACAAAAAATAGCTTACTCCATACACAAATGAGTGATGCTATTTACTGTTTTTCCCTTCTGTAGTGTAGTCAGAAGTGTAGTTAGAACAGACGCACTGCTAGTAGTTATGGTCGATGAGCGGCACTGTCGGTGAGCAGCGATCGCGTAGCGGCTAAGGACTGTTATTTTTCAACGTTTGGACTTTAGAAATCACTGAATGCTAGATCAACTGCTGGATTCTCCTAATTTTGGGTTAGAAACGCTGTTAGTGTTGCCCGTTTTAATCGCACTGGAGGCTGTGCTTTCGGCAGATAATGCGATCGCGCTGGCAGCCTTGACGCGAGGGTTGCAAGATCCGGCGCTGCAACGTCGTGCGCTCAACATTGGGTTGGTGCTCGCCTATATTTTGCGGATGGCGCTGATTCTAACCGCGACCTGGGTGGTGAAATTCTGGCAGTTTGAGCTGGCAGGCGCACTTTATCTGCTGTGGCTGGTCTTGCAATATTTCACGTCTAAGCCTGACGATTCAGACGAACACGCGCACCACGGTCCTCGTTTCTCATCGCTGTGGCAGGCGATCCCCATGATTGGCATTACGGATCTCGCCTTTTCGCTCGATAGCGTGACGACCGCGATCGCGGTTTCGCAAGAAACCTGGTTGATTCTCATTGGTGCCACGATCGGTATTATCACGCTGCGTTTCATGGCAGGTCTCTTCATTCGGTGGCTCAAAGAGTTTACCCATCTGGAAGACGCTGGCTACGTCACCGTGGCGCTGGTGGGTTTGCGGCTGTTGGTGCGCGTGATCAATTCTGACCTTGTACCGCCCGAATGGTTAATGGTCAGCGCGATCGGGCTGATTTTTCTGTGGGGCTTTTCTAAGCGCAATGAGGAGCCAGAAGCAGAGGTGCTGCTGCCAACAGTGACGCCTGAAACAACGGAAATGACGGAAGCCGAAAAAGAAACCGCAGAGTTATGAGTTTTGAGCTGAAAGAGGCACACTCAAAACTCATAACGCATCACCTAAAACTAAGCGCCACTACTCATGAATCCACGACATCAGGGTAGGTTGCCAGTTAACCAGTTCCTCTTCTTTAAACCAGAGGCTAACTTCTTGCTGGGCGGTTTCGGGTGCATCGGAGCCGTGAATCAGGTTGCGACCCACGTTCACCCCCAGGTCGCCACGAATGGTGCCCGGTTCTGAATTTAAGGGGTTCGTTGCGCCAATGATTTTACGGGCAGAGGCAATGACGCCCTCGCCTTCCCACACCATCGCCACAACTGGACCCGACGTGATGAAGTCTACTAACCCTGCGAAGAAAGGACGTTCGCGATGGACGCCGTAGTGAGTTTCGGCGAGTTCGCGGCTGACATGCATCAGCTTCAAGCCAACTAGGGTAAACCCTTTTGTTTCAAAGCGGCGGATGATTTCGCCAATCAGTTTGCGCTGTACGCCGTCTGGCTTAATTGCCAAAAATGTCCGTTCCAAAGCGACTCCTAGAGTTTGATCAATGGTTACAGCCTTCAGATTAGCTCATCACTGCCGCTTGATCGAACCCGATCTCACAGTCATCCAGTCAGCCACCGACCCCTACGAAGGACAACCCAATGATTCGCGGGTATCAACGCCCGTCACCGGATTAACCCCACTCGCCGACTTGCATAAGCGCAACACCTGAGCGCGATCGAGCAGCGCCGAGCTAAAGTCTGCACCCGTGACGTTGGCATCCCGAAAGCTGGATTTGAGCAGCATGGCAGAGGTCAAAATCGCATCGCTCAGATCAGCGCCTGCCAGATTGCTGAGATAGGCAATGCCATTGCTGAAGTTCACGCCATGCAGATTAGCACTGGCTAAGTCGGTGCTATTAAAAACGGCACCCTGCATATCTGCCCCACTAAAGTTAGCGCCCTTCAGCTTGACTGCGCCAAATTCTGCCCGGATTAGCGTCTGCCCAGAGTAATCTTTGACGGCTTCGGCATCATCGTAAGCCCGAATCGCAGCAGAACTGGCAGCCTGAGCCGGTAGCGGCAGCGTTGTAAAAACGATCGACACTGCCAGGAGAAAACACCAGAGAGATTGTAAGCAAGACTGAAAAACACGCATAGAAATTTAAGTTTATTCACCGCTTATCACCGTCAAACTTAGCATTCTTTGCTTGCCTGCTGATGGCGCGGCGGGTGGTTGGCTCCTGTGAGCCACCGTTGTTAATTGCAAGGGCGATCGACGGGTTGGCAGTGAGCGTGTTTCTCTTGCAAGCGAGGACATTCCGCTTTGGAATGCAAGTGTTCTTGTTTGAAGGGAGAGCATTCCTGTTTCAAGTCGGAACGTTGCTGTTTTAACTGAGAGTGTTCCGCTTTGAAATGCTAGTGTTTTTGTTTGAAGTGAGAACATTCCTGTTTCAAAGAGGAACGTTGCCGTTTTAAGTAGCAATCCTCTCGCTTCAAGTGAGAATGCTCTTGCTTTAAATGAGGACGTTCTTGTTTCAAATGAGAGTGTTCCTGTTTCACGCCGGAACGATTCCTTTGGACAGCTTCGCTAACGCGCTTGAAACCCCAATGATGCCGTTTTGCCGCAGAGCGATTCCTTTCCTTTAGAGCGCAATGCAAACGGAAAGCTTCGTTAACGCGGTTTGCCTTTCAAGAGCGAATGTTGCTGAAACTAGAGAGAATCTGGTGTAGAAAAGAGATACCCTTTGCAGAGAGAGTTTGCTATGGAACCTGTAACCGTGCTGACGGCTGGCGCGATCGCCAAGATTGCCTTTGAAGAATTTGCCAAAGCAGGCGGCGGCGAACTGGCGAAAAAGTCGGTGGGTGGCGCGATCGACCTGATGAAAGCTCTGCGCGACAAGATTCAAGCCAAGTTTAAGGGGAATGGACGAGCTCAAAATGAAATCGATCGCAGTTGAATCAGCAACGATGCCATTTGGGAGAGGAGCGATCGTGTTAGGAGCTAAAAGACTTTTGCTCAGAACTTGGAGCACTGAGCAAAAAGGTTCATTGTTTATCCTCTGAACCCTAGCTTTTCTGTGGCTATAGTAAAAACAGCATTGCACCTTGTTTAACGGAAGTCTTTGAATGCGAACCAAGCTGATCGTTCCAGTCTTGATTGCCTTGATTGCTGCGACAACTCCCAGCCTGCTTGGTTATCTGATTAACCAGATAACCCTCATACCACCAGGATTTCCCCATAAAGACCAAATCATCGTTGGAGCAGTGGTGGTGATCACGCTGATTGCAGTAGTGATCGCGCTCTGGCAGAATGGGCAGTCGGAGGAACAGACAGTGCTACCTGAACAGCCTCAACAGGATGCGCGATCGCGCCGTGAATCTCTGCTGCTGAAACAGGTGAATGACGAAGTAGCCTCGCGGCTGGCTCAATCGCTGCACAATGCCGTGTTTATTCATCTGGGGATGCAGCCCCAACCGCAACAGGTGAAGCGTCCCTGGGATGCGGAGATTAAAATTGGCGCAAAGTCGCCGGAAGCGTTGCCAGCCGAGACGACGATTCTGGAAGTGTTCGATCGCCCGGATATTGCAGGCAGACTGCTGATTCTGGGTGAGCCAGGAGCAGGCAAAACGACGATGATGCTGGCTTTAGCGAAGGAGCTGTGTGATCGAGCCGCGCAAGATGCAAATGCCTTCATTCCCGTCCTGCTGAACCTGTCGTCGTGGAAAGACCCAAAGCAGACGATGACCGACTGGCTGATCGAGGAACTGAAGTCAAAGTATGGTGTGCAGGAAGACCGTGGGAAGCGATGGTTGTCAGAGAAACTACTGCTGCCCCTGCTGGATGGACTGGATGAGGTAAAGCCAGAGCATCAAGAATCCTGTGTGGCAGCCATGAACCGCTGGCTGGAGGGAGACGATAGACCACTCTCTCTTACCGTGTGCTGTCGGCGAGAAGAATACGAGAAAGTCGTGCGGGGACGCTGGCAGGAGGAGGTGGATGAGCCACAAAACGAAACTCGAGTGCATCTGAATGGGGCAATTTTGTTGCAGAACCTCACCGATGAACAAATTCAGGCACATTTGATCGCAGTAAATGAACCTGAACTTTGGAAAATGTTGCAGCAGGACGAAGAACCGTGGGAAATCGTTAGAAGGCCACTGTGGTTAAGCATTACGCTCCTATCTTATGAAGGACTGTCACAAACTCAGTGGCAACAAACCACCTCCACCGAGCAACGCTTGTCCTTATTGTTGGATACTTACGTGGAACGAATGTTGGATCGAGAGCTTAAGAGCGAAGCGTTTGCTAAACCGAAGTCTCCCACTAGGAACCAACTTTTACGGCGACTAATCTATCAGGTGCACTTCTCTTGGCTCAAGCCTCCAAGTATAAAAAAAAACACGACAATGGTTGATATATTTAGCAGACCAGCTAGAGATAGATTCACAAACTGAATTTCTAATTGAAAATATGCAGCCTATATGGTTGAACGAAAAGCAGTTGAAGTGGTATCAAACCTGCATCTTTTTTCTGCTTGCGTTAATTTATGGACCATTACTAATGTTCCTTTTTATCCTCTTAATTGATTGGAAAACCTTGCACTTAAAGATAACTGGAGTGATGTATCTATCACTTATAAATATTGGGATTTCCCTTACGGTTTGGCTTTTTCTTATTTTTATTGCTAGCGGTAAAATACTGCCTGTTGAACGCCCCCTTAAGCAACTTTTACAGTTTTGGAAAACTGTTAGAGAAGAGACCGAAAGCTATTGTAATTA
>JBBSHC010000106.1:0-8237 GCA_038253425.1 Leptolyngbyales cyanobacterium
TAAGGTACACAGTTCTACGGTTGTTTAGTGATGCAATTTCAAATTAGCGTCACTAGTAGAGCAGCAAAAAATGCTGCTTCAACGAACACTTGAACTCTGTTCTGATTCCGTCTGGCAAGCTCTTTCCATGTCTTTCTCAAAGCCAAGCTCCAATCTGTACAGTACAAATGATCCTTGCAAACAAGGGCAACTGTTGTTACTGCTACGCTCGTCTAACAGTGGGTTAAAGAACTGTGAGTGTCGGCTTCCGGATCCGTTAACTGACGCTCGTAAGAATCGATTGAAGGTAGCTTCAAAACTAGTTAAAGATTTTTTGGGTTGTGTTAACTTGTCTAAATTGAAAAAGCAGGGTAATCTTGCCTAAGTGTTTGTCGCTAGTGATCAAGATCGCTCTCCAATGTGATCTTCGTCATTAGCAGATGGCAAATTGGATGACTCAAGGACAGTTAAACGCTGGACATTTAGGAGGTCGTTTTTTGGAACGAACATTTCCGCAGAAGGTTAAGCCTGTTCCTTCCTCTGCAATTGAAGATGGTGTGATGGCGAGTCAAATCAGGCAGGCTCCACCGGAGGGCAATCGTCGGGTTCGTACTTCTGCTGCCGTAATCGGTTTAGCGATCTCGATGGGCGCTTACAGCTTGCCCTTGCCTAATCAGAGCGATGAAGCACTTGCTGCCGAGCCTGTAATCGGTGAACCGACAGCGAATACGTTGTCCTCTGGGTTTGACGTTGCGGCTGTTTCTCCCAAGCCGGAAACGATTGATCGGGTGCAAAGCTCTCCCGCTTTAGGGATGGTTGAGCACACGGTTCAAGAAGGTCAAACTCTTTGGCAGTTAGCTCAGTTCTACCGAGTTGACGCTGCAACGGTTGCCGCTGCTAACGGTATTTCTGAAAACGCTGTACTGCACGTCGGTCAGGTATTAGAGATTCCATCCACTGGACAGTCCGCTAGTGCTGTACGTGTTGATACGCTTGCTGATAATGCAGTGATTGATAGCGCTGTTAGCAACAAGCCTAGTTACTACGGTCCGATCGATGGTGTGACGACGGCTGTTACGACCGATCGTGATGCTGGCTTCAAGGCTGAGCAGCAGGCATCGCTTACAGCTTTAAAGCAAACCCAAACTAGTCTTCGATCGAGCCTTGACAAGCTAAAGTCTGGGAAACAGAGCAGTGAACAAACTCCGGCAGTCAAAACCCCTGCTTTGGATATTCCTGTAGCTGTGAATAGTCCTGTACCTATAACAGTTGCGGTCAATTCTGCGTCGCCTGCTGTTGCAACGCTGTCGCATCGGGTTGTACGTGGTGACACGCTAGGGATGATTGCCAAAACCTACAATGTTTCGCTGAAGCATTTGATGGCGGCAAATCGTCTTGTTGACCCAAATATCCTGTTTGTCAATCAGGTGTTGGTTGTTCCTCAAGCAACTGTCGCTGAGTCGGCTTCAACGCCATCTGTAGCATCCGCCAACTTGCCTGTTATTGTTGCCTCGGCAAATCCGGATCATCTAACGTTTCCAAAAGCAACAAACGTCACTCCTCAACTCTTTTCACGCTCTGCAAGCATTCCGGTGAAGACAACTCAACTTCAGCAAACCGTTGAAGGTCAGTCTCAATCGAACGCTACGATCGCTGTTCTGCCAACGCAGCCACCTGTGGTGCAGCCCTCGCCTGCCGTCGCTCTTGATCGCTCAGCTACTAGTCCTGTGGCGATCGGAGGAGACATTGAAGTTGCTACGGCTCCTTTTATTGGGAACCAATCGACTCGCACCGAGCAATCAACCTCCAACCTGCAATATGGTTCTATCGAAAATCTTCGGTTGGAGATCGTGAAGCTGCGGGAGAAGTATAAAGGTTCGACCACCCAGATACAACCAATTGCTACGTCTGCAACGAAAGTTGCTGCTGCTTCTCTGAATGTTACTGCGCCCGCTAGTGCTGAGTCTTCCTCCACTGCGGTTAATCCAGAGTTCAAATCGAGCGGATATGTGCAAGCATTGCAGGCACAAATTCGTCAGCTACAAGCCACTCGTCAGCAGAGCCAAATGAAGCGATCGCTTGACTCTGCTCCAGTAGTGGTGTCTGCCAAACAGCAGCCTCAGCTAGTAGCTACGGCATCCATCGGTTCTCAAAACTATGAGCCATTGGTTCAGTCTGCTGTAGGGCAGATGGTTTCGCCAAATCTACCGCCGCTGGGTTCTGTTGATGCTTATCTACCTGGTAACACAGGCAAGTTTAATGGCTATATCTGGCCTGCTAAAGGTATGCTAACCTCTGGCTATGGTTACCGTTGGGGGCGTTTACACAAAGGCATTGATATTGCTGCGCCCGTTGGCACACCAGTGGTAGCTGCTGCTGATGGTGTCATCATTAGTGCTGGCTGGAACTCTGGTGGTTATGGCAACATGGTCGAAATTCGGCATCCTGATGGCAGTGTTACCTTATATGCCCATAACAGCCGTATTGTAGTGCGAGAAGGGCAGCAGGTTACGCAGGGTCAGCAAATTGCTGACATGGGAAGTACGGGCTATAGTACTGGTCCTCATTCTCATTTTGAGGTTCACCTTCCCGGTCAGGGCGCTGTTAACCCAATGGCTTACTTGTCACGAGGACAAGCTTAGTCTTTAACGAGCGAACACATTGACTCATTCTGGGGGGCAGTTTTGCTCCCCTTTTTTGCATCGTCGTTAGCAGCGATCGTGATCTAGCCTGACGTTTCCAGCAAGCCATCTCTATACTCTTTGGTTCAGAGTGAGCATTGTCAGAGTGAGCATTGCCGCTCTCGAAGGTTATAAGGTTAGACGCAGCGTCTCAAAGCGATGTTCCAATTAAGCGATGTTCACAATGTCTACAGTTCAACTGTCTTAATGTTCAAAGAAAACTGCCGTAACGGTTAGTGTCATCAATTGATGGTGCCTATGACTGATACCTTAACCGCCCCCACGATTTATTGAGTCGGGAATGACAGAACCAAAGCCCCCTGCACTGTTGCGCTGAAGGGACATGAGCCGAGTTGCACGGTACCACAGCGCTTGCAGCCAAGACGGACCCTGCACGGCAAGAGGCAAGAGGCTAACTGGATTGAGCGGATCTTGCCAGAAGAGGGAAATGCCTGCTTGCTGCCAGGGATATAACACCTGAATCAGATCTAAATCTAATTTTCGCTGGTTTTGCCGCAGCACGACTCGCTGGATGCCTTTTGAGCGTAGAAGGTTAGCAGAGGGAAAATCCTGAGCAAAGACGAGCCAGCGATTGTCAAAATCACCGGGTTGAGCTACGGCTGTATCACACATGCGATTGGCATCGAGTAAGAATGCGGGCGGAGCGTGGTCTGACAGGGATAGCTGTTGTAAAAGGGGTATTGCGCTCGCTAACCCATCTAAGATGTCATCCATCAGCACGATCGCGTTAGGTCCATCACAAGCGTTGTAGAGTGGTACGGGTTGATAGCCAATCGCTGCTAAGGCAATGCCAACTGCGATCGCGCCTGCTCCTGGCAAGTTGATGATCAGAGCTGTGGTGCCATCTGGCGGCGGTGCCCAATTCACAGAAACAGACGGCAGCGGCGCACCGATCGCGCGATCGGCGGTCAACTGCGTAAACGCGACGGGTTTTGCCCAACAGGACCAGGCTGCATGGTTGGGTGCCCAAATTGCAAAAAAGTCTCTTGGTTGCATGATGCGCGTGTGGTCGATAGTGACTGTGAGTTGATGAGAACAGCTACATCCTGCGCCTGTTCATTGATCAAGGGCTGACGGCTCATGCGACCGTAAATGCCAGCCGATCGCCCATTGACAGTGTAAATTCCAAGGCAGGGGTAAAAAGCGCCTATGGCAGTGATTAATGGCAACAGTTCAAACCGTCGTTGAGCAACCCACTGTGTTGGATGCTGCCGCGCCGATCGCTGAATGGTCTGCCACTGCTCTGGAGCCGTTACCCCAACCATGCCAATGTCTGCACCCACCCGACCAAGCGCTGGTTTTAGCACCCAGTTTGGATCAGCACCACGCACTTGACGCGGATCGCAGGTTTCGGGCAGCAGCGATCGCCAGGTAGGCAGTGGTGTTTTCAGCGACTCCCACACGAGGGGGAACCGCTTGCTCTGGCTGAGTAAGGCACAGGTCGGGTTGCATTGCGGTGTTACCGTTTCTCGAAAGAACTGCCGCCAGCCACAAGCGCGGGGCAGGTTGGGTAGCCATTCTGCTGGGAAAAACCGATATAAAAAATCAATCGGCACTGGCTCTGTGAGCAACCAGGGTCGCTTTTGCCGCCACTGGAGTTGAGCAGGGCTGATGAGATGCGGCTGTAAGCCCAATTGCTTTAAATGCTTTGCTAAATAAGTCATCACCTGGCGATCGTCGGTATACGCCGTCGCATGAACGAGCGCGATCGTTGCACCTGTGCCCACCGTTTGCAGGATCGCTTGTGCGAGTGTCGCCGCCGGATCGCCTGGAGCAGACGCTTCTGGGTAATGCGCTGCCATCAGTTGGGTAAAGCCGGAGGCTTCAATATAACCACTGGGCACGTCCGTATTTGCCTCGGAGATCTGCCAGCCTTCGGTTGTGTAGTGAAAGTCAAAGCGAATGACACGAAGATCTTGCTCGGTGCCTGCTGCGATGGGCGAACGCTGCCATTGCTGCTGAATTGAGCGTGGCAAGCCCAATTGCCCTATGAGTTTGGGCTGTTGACAAAGCTCCTGTTCTGCCGCGATCGTTTCCTGCGCGAGTTGCTCTGCCAGCATTGCCAGCGATCGCCACACATCGGCATCTAACAGCAGCGGAAAGTTGGCTAACGTTGCCACATCCGCTACTTGCGGATCCCATTTACAGCAGTCAAAAATGGTTTGCAGTCTCATATCGGCAAAGGTTGCGGCATCTAGTGGCAGCAATGCTTTCCAGGGAGCATTCATTGCCATACACCTAACCACCAGAACAGCCAGATGCCAAGCAGTGCGCTACCGATGTAAGCAGTACAGGGAACTAGACCATGAGTCCGTAACGGCAGGTTGGGGCATTGAGCCGTTGGCTGACACCGCATTTCGACGAATATGGCTACTCCTGTTAACGCCAGAGCCAACCCGCTCCGTTGAATAAAATCAGTAGTGGTATTGCTGAAAGAGCGCCAATCGCCCGCAACCGCCCAACCCAAAACTAAACTGATTGCCACCAGAAAGCCTGCAAGACGCAGACCAGAGGCGCGATCGCGATCGATCGTTACTGCTGCCGATACACCAGTCAGTGCCTCTAAACCAAGCCAGAGCAAAAACAAGCCTCCTGTAGACAATAACGCCGAATAAACAACAGCTTGCCATCCTGGTCCGTTGCCAATGTTGCCGCCGCCAAAGCAGAGAGTCACGCCAAGTAAGGCTCCGCTAATGCTGTAAGCCGCTGCTAGATTCTGTCGTTCGATTACATCATCACGAGCACTCAAACCCCAAAAGGGTAAGACTGCGATCGCCAATCCCAGCCATAGGGCACCTAACGCTAAATAGAAGACCTGGTAAAAAATGTCAGCCCGCACATTAGTGTCGGCGACTGTTCCCAAAATGCCAACTAAAATAGCAGCGCAGAGAAGTGGCGTTATGAACAATAATGAGCGTCCCTGCGTGGTTACCACCAGCACTTTTGTGGACAAAATGTCTTGATACCACTGCTCCCATAGAGGGCTACTAATGCTGATTGAAAGGAGGAAGAGAAGGAATGTCATATTTCTGCTTCGCGCCGCCTTGCTGAGTTGTCTAAAAGTGAGAATGATGGAAGCGGCGATCGCTGTTTAAGAAGTACTTAGGAAGGACGATTAGACGTGAAGTCTGCAAGCGGAAGCTGAAATTCATCTGCTAACAACTCACAAAATTCGTAAGCTTCTTCGTAACCTTTGTGCGTACAGATGAGCCGCGCTTCATAACGGCGATCGCAGCCAGGATGAAGCTCAACCGAAGTAGCCGTGACGTAGACTGAGAATAGAGTCATTTGCTCGTCTTCTGAAGGAGACCATTCGACCAATTTCATTTGAAGTGCTGTACTCAAAACTCTGCTTCTCCCTTAAAACATGTAATCAAATGCCAGGTTTAACTTCAGGCTTAGTAGCTAGAGCCTGAGCCTTTGGAGAAGAGCCAAAAGCTCCTACTGCCAGTGTTCACGCGAGTGTTCATTAAAGTAGACGAAGGCAGTGCCAAACGCGCAGTGAACGATACCAACCGCTTGCATTCTCTACTTCTAGAATGGCTTCACCAGCACGAGATGTCATTCCGTACTTGGCAAAATTAGCCTGTAGCATCAATAACAAATGTTTCTTAGCTTATTGCCTCAGTTAACACACTAAGAAAGTAATTCAGCACAGTTTGAACGTCTTCCTCTGAAGCAAGCCGATACTTGGTTTTGAATAAAAAAGGACTCATTCTAGTTTCAGTGATTACGGCTGCTTCCCAAATGCTGAGAGTAATGCCCATGCAATCAGTGTGAACGTCATAGTGAATGTTTGGAGGAAGGTTCACAAAAGGCATAGGGTAACCACAGATTTTGAGGCAAAAAGTGTTTATGCAAAAGCAAATTACTAGAGATCGATCGCCGTTAGAGCGACACTACAGCGATCAGGTTTGAACTATGCAAGAGCTTTTCTACTGAGGAAAAGCTTTTACAAAGCCCTTTTTACAATGATTAGAAGCTGCTATATAGCGAGCGGGTTTGGACTATGCAAGAGCTTTTCCAGTAGGAAAGTATGTTTACAACTCCCCTTTTCATCAACGATCTGGGACTGCTAGATCTGAACCATGCTGTTTGAAGATGCCAGAGACTAAAGCGTAAAAGCTAGCGAATTGTGCGATCGAGTAAGGATACTTACGCAACACCAAGTTTTGCAAGACGATCGCACCCTTATTTAAAACTTAAAAGAGCTAAAACTCAAAACAGAGTGTGTTGAGAACAGCGGGTTCAAAGAAGGTAACTAGCGACAGATTTGAGCCGCTTGTGGCGCATCCATCATTTGCACTCTGGCGATCGCTTGCCTGCCATACCAGGTTGTTCCCCCGCCCCAATAAGATGTCTTCATGCCCGCTGCTTGCATCGCATCATTGGTCGCGCCTTTGGGTTGCGAGAACTCGTACTGCCCAGACTGATTAGGACCAGATGTTGCTTGCAACTGCCTGTACATCACCCGATCCATACACTCACCGATACCGCCGCTATTGTTGCGCTGCTCCGGCACCAAGATGACTGTCGGCGATGCCTGCGGTTTTTCAGCGCCATAGCCAGGGGGTGAAGCAGGGCAACCAAACGGCGTACAATCGCCAGCACCGGGATTTGGACAGCCAAAGGGATTGCACTGACCAGCACCCGCTTTAGGGCAACCAAAGGGATTGCATTGACCAGCGCCTGCTGGAGAACAACCGAAGGTATTGCAAACTTGAGCGGTTGCTGCTTGTGGTTGAGCAAGCTCTAGTAAACCAATACTGAGCGCTCCCAGGGTAAGTAGTCTCACTGGCTGAATGAACCAAGGGGTTGATTTCATATATTTCCTTCATGGTCAAACGATGGAAGATAGCGATGAGCTGACTCATGCCCGTTAGTGTGACTCTGTGTGTAAAACTACCAAACACAGTTGAAAGGCAGTCTCGCTTTAGTGCTCTGCCACAAGCACTGCTTTAAACGCGCTATCTCCTGGCATTTACTTTGGTTACCAAATTTTACCTGTATAGACTGAACTTGACAGTCGGAAAAGGTCGGATCAAAGTCAGATAAGGTAGTAAATATACGGTGAAACTTAGATACAGCGAGACTTATCCTGGAAATGAGTGGGGATTGCTGTATCAGAAGTGGCTAGGTACTCCAGCAGGTAAAACGTCCGGGCAATGACGATCGACGAAGCCATCGCAAAGATTGAACAAATCCTGCCGCAGGGTCGTTTGAGCAAGGTACAGGAGATTGTTTTCCGACAGTCGTGGGAAGGGCGATCGTACCTGCAAATCGCCAACTTCTCTGGCTATGACTCTGGTTACATTAAAGACACAGGGGCTGAACTGTGGCAGCTACTTTCCAAGTCGATTGGTGAGAAAGTAACAAAGCAGAATTTTCAGGGCGTAGTGAAGCGATCGCTGCAAACGAGTGCCACCAATCAAGTAACAGACGCTCAGCCCAAAGGTAGCCATCAGCCGTTAACGCTCAACCGTTCTACTGCCGACTGGGGCGATGCCATTGATGTTTCGATCTTTTATGGACGATCGGCTGAACTAACAACACTGA
>JBBSHC010000107.1:0-8220 GCA_038253425.1 Leptolyngbyales cyanobacterium
AATTCAGCAAGTGGAATTGACTTTCCAGGTCTACTTGTTGATGTAAAAGTAACTAGCATCAGCCAACCTCAATCGTCGTGCCCTTTTAGATCCGCAAGACAAAAGATTTTTGGTCTTGGGTATTCGTTAATTATTTTTGTTTACGATAAAACAGATGAAAGTATAAATCGCACTGCAACATTGAGCATTCTGAACACGATCTATGTGGATGCTGAAAGAACAGCAGATTTCCAAATGACTCGTGGAATTCGAAGCATTCTAGAGAATGAAGGAAATAAAGATGATTTGATCGCTTTTATGTTTGATCGCAATCTACCTGTTGATGAAATCGAGGCAGCAAAGATTGCGGATAATATATTACTCAACCCACCTGTCCAAGGATTTTTGACTATCTCTAATGCCTTGCAATGGCGGCTGCAATATGGAAGAGTGATTGAACTTGCTGGGCAAGAAGAAGGTATTATCGCTGTTTATAGATCTACTTTATGATTCAAATTTCTCCGAAGCTAAAATTGGAATATGGAGACTTTCAAACTCCACTAGAGCTGACTGAGAAGGTTTGCTACAAATTGCTAAAGCTAGATATAAATCCTGACATTATTGTTGAACCAACTTGTGGAGTCGGAAACTTTATTCTGGCTGCCGCGCATTCATTTAAATCAGCAAATAAAATTATTGGAGTTGAAATCAATCCAAATTATTTACAAAAAATCAGAACAAGTAAACAGCTTTTACAAGACGAAAGGATTCAAGTCCAACAAGGTAATTTTTTTGATTTTGATTGGTCTTCGATAATTGATAATTTTAGCGGAAGAATCCTGGTATTGGGCAATTTTCCCTGGATTACAAATTCTCAGCAAGGCGTACTTAATGGCAGAAATTTGCCTCAAAAAACTAATTTTCAAAATCATAATGGTTTAAACGCCCTTACAGGTAAAAGTAATTTTGATATTTCTGAATGGATGTTAATTTATTCAATTCAATGGTTGCAAGAACGTGAAGCCTGCCTTGCTATGCTTTGCAAAACCTCTGTCGCAAGAAAAACACTGAACTATATTTATTCTAAAAATCTAAATCTTTCTTACTGTGCAACCTATGGAATAGATGCAAAAAAGTATTTTGATGCGACTGTTGATGCTTGCCTTCTAGTTTGTAAGTTTGACTCGAACTCGCAAAACTACTTTTGTGATGTGTTCTGTAGTCTCGATGCTGAGACATCCTATCGAATTGGCTATCGGAACGGTACCCCCATCAGAGATATGGCGGTTTTTGAAAAGTTAAAAGACTTACACAATCCGAAGATAGGGGAGCGATGGCGATCGGGTGTCAAGCATGACTGCTCAAGTGTAATGGAACTTCGTAAAGTCGATGACAAATTGATTAATGGACTGGGAGAAGTTGTTGAGATTGAAGAAACTTTTCTCTTCCCTTTGATTAAAGGTTCTGCGGTTGCTCAAAATCGTCTGGAAAGCATTAATCACTATATTTTAGTGACTCAAAAGTATATTGGTGAGCCAACTGAGCATTTAAAAAAATCAGCTCCTAAAACCTGGAAATATTTAACAAATCATTCGGAATACTTAGATGCCAGAAAAAGTAAAGTCTACAACAAAAATCCCCGCTTCTCTATATTTGGAGTTGGGGCGTATACATTCTTGCCTTGGAAAATTGCGATTTGTGGACTATACAAAAAACTGAGTTTTCGATTGATTGGGGAAATCAATGGCAAGCCTACTGTTTTTGACGATACTGTTTACTTCCTTAGCTTTGAAAATGAGCAAATTGCTCATCAAGTATTCACGCTTTTGACTTCTCAAACTGCTGTAGATTTCTATTCCTCTTTAATTTTTTGGGATGAAAAACGCCCAATTAAATCTAGTATTTTGAACAGCATGGATTTAATTGCTTTATCAAGAAGATTAACTGTAAATCTTTAAGAGCTTTACCTGACAAATATCCTCCAACTAGCCGTCTCTGCCCAGAACTAAAACGAGATAATAATGTTCAGTTTTAAACTGCGTTGGGGTGAGGATAAGCTAGGGGTAGCTGCACTGTAAAAGTGGTGTGTCCAGACCCGCTATGCACAGAGATTTTGCCGCCCAAGCATTCCACTAATTTGCTGACCAACGCCAAGCCTAAGCCAGTACCACCACGTTTCCACGGATCGCCTTGGGGCACTCGGTAGAACTTTTCAAAGATGCGGGGCAATTCTGCTGCGGGAATTTCCGTGCCAGAATTTTCAACAACAAACTCAACGTATGGCGGTAGCAAGTGGACGGCTACATTAATCTCACCGTTGGGCGGTGTGTACTTGCAGGCATTATTGACGAGTTCCACAACAATGCGTTCCAGGCTCGGCTGATCAGAAACAAGAGCAGGTAACTGGGGCGGCAACGTCATGTGTAAGCTTTGCTGCTGCGTTTCTGCCCGTTCTGAAAACGATCGAATGATGGGTGGTAGCCAATCGTTCAAATCGATTGTTTCAGGATTGTAGGTTTGAGCACCTGCTTCCAGTCGCTGTAGATCAAGCAGGTCATTGATTAAGTTGGTTTCACGGGTGCATTCAGCTTGCAGAATTTTGAGGTATTGGGCAGATGATTCTGACGAGCGGGCAATTTTGAGTAGCTCGATCGCCATCTTAATGTTTGCCATCGGCGATCGCAGTTCGTGCGAAACCGTGCTGAGAAAATCATCTTTGAGTTGAGCAATTTGCTGGAGTTCTTGCACCTGTTGCTCTAGCGCTGTTTCTACCTGTTTGCGCGGCGTAATATCTTCTAAAACAAGCAAACATCCGTCAGGGTAAGGGCCAACAGGGTAAGCGTTACCTGGATTGGGTTGGTAAACCAGCGGTTCTAGTTTTAGCTCAAACCAGCGATCGCCCTGCTGACACTCTCTGGCGATACTGGGAGTTTGCTGCCTCAGCGTTTGCAGTTCAGCGTGCCACTGCTCTTGGCTAAACCATAGCGGCACCAACCCCGCACTTAAATCACTGCCAACTTCCATCTGTAACCAGTCTGACGCAATCGGATTGCAAAACCACACCTTGCCATCTAAATCAGCCGCCAGCAAACCGATCGGGACACTGCGGGCGATCGCGGCTTGTGCCGACTGCGAACGGGCAAACTGCTCTGCCAACAGGGCGAGATCGGTTACACTCTGCATCCAACCTGCTTTGTGAGACAGTTCGGCAGCGCTCCACTCAGTGCCACGTGTGACTAAATCATGCTGATGCTGTTGCCACAGTTGCTTTACCTCATCTTGCAAGCGGGCTGCCAGGCGCAGACGATCGCTCAAAATCACTGCGATCGTGGTCACTGTCACCAACCCAAAAGGCAGTACGACAGGCAGCCAGTAGCCGCTTTTGAACAGTAGCAGACTGATCAAACCCCAGCCAAACCATAGCCCCACCATGCTCCCAAGCTGTAACGATTCGCGGCGATCGCTGAGCAAGAGACTTAAAACTGGACCGCCCAAACAAAGAATCAGCACCGACCAGGTGAGGGAAAACGGCTCCAACGCATTTTGCTGCAACAGATTATTAATGAGGACAGCATTGAGGTAAACGCCACTTGCAGGTGGATTTTGGTCAAACGGCGTCACCAGGGGATCAAAGCCCACTGCCGTCACCCCCACTAAAACGATCTTGTTTCGCAGCGCCTGTTTCGGGATGCGCCCCTGAATCACATCCGCAAAGGAATACTGCGGCAGCGTCTGTGCGGGTCCTGCCCAATTAAGCCACAGCGATCGCGTTGAAGGGGCAGGTAGAGGTACGGGAGACTGAACCAAAGCGTAAGCTTCTACTGCCGCTAAACCTAAGGCTGGTTCATCCCGAAGGTGCAGATCAATTTTGCGCGTTAACCCATCGGCATCTGTTTGCTTGTAAATGTGCCCCGTTGCGATCGCCGCTTTTTGTAGAGTCGGTACAATAGGCAGGGGCAGGTTCGTTGCCTCCCGTGCTTGTGCCAACACAACGCGACCGTACGCTGCCATTGCTTGAGCAAGTTGGGTATCGTCAGGACTAGACTCAGACCAGAGTAAATCCATCACAACAACACTCGGGGCCGCTGCTTCGTTTTTTGCTAGTGCGTGCAAGAGCTTTACATAATATTGCCGAGACCACGGAAAACGACCGATCGTTTTGATACTGGTGTCATCAATGGCAATCAGTACCAGGCGATCGTCCCAAGTTTGTGCGCCTCGTAACCGAAACAACACGTTGTAAGCAATCTGCTCTAGCGGCTGTAGTGCACCTAAAGGCAGTAAGGCAGCGAAAACCAGGGTTGCCAAGCCACCGGGAAGTAACCGCCAGCCATAGTGACTGGAACGCCAGCGCATACGTTCTTTTTCCTAGCGGTGTATTGATACTTACCTGCATTCTCATCTAAGAAGGCGCTACTCGCAAGCGCATCCTCCTCGTTCCTTGCGCGATTCATGATCCTGCACCCACAGCCGCCATATAAAGCGCGATCGTAGCCGTTCTATACCGCCGTATTTTTGGGCAGCCTCGCAGCAACAACCTCGCATCATCGCTTCGAGGGGCGAAAAAGGTGATCGTGGTCAGGGTTATATAAGCACGATCGCGTCTGTGACAACGTGCCTGCTTGACTCTGTTGAGTAAACGCCTCCGGCACAGTGGCAGCAGCTAAGGCAGGGCTGATGATATACAGCGTTGTCCGAACGAGATCTTCACGCTCCGTTACTGCCGACATCTCTGCCAGCGGGACCACCCAAATTTTTTCATCGTCCCAGCCCAGGCGAAAACAGATTGCAACGGGCGTATCGGCAGCATAATGCTGCATCAGTTTTGTCTGAGCCGTTTCGACATGACGCGCACTCAAATAAAGACAAAGGCTGGCTTGGTGGGCAGCGAGAGTAGTCAGTTCTTCTGCCTGTGGCACTTCTGTCCGTCCACTGATCCGAGTCAGAATAATCGTTTGCACTAATCCTGGCACCGTTAGCTCCACTCGCAGCTTTGCCGCCGCCGACTGAAAGGCACTGATCCCCGGCACCACCTCAAAGGGCACTTCTGCCTCTAGCAAAGCCTGCATCTGTTCCTGCACCGCGCCATAAAGACCGGGATCGCCCGAATGTAAACGAATCACAGAACGTCCTGCCTGCACCCGCTCAACCATGAGGGGTAAAATTTCTTCCAGCGTTTTATGGGCTGTCCGAATGAGTTCAGCATCGGCACGCACCCCTTGCAAGATCTGTTTTGGCACCAGAGAATCGGCAAAGAGAATCACATCTGCTTGCGCCAAAAGCCGCTGTGCCTTGATGGTCAAGAGTTCTGGATCGCCCGGTCCAGCACCAACAATGTAAACGGCGGGCAGTAGAGGAGGGAAGGCTAAGGCGGTGGATTGACTACTCACAAGGGCGATGGGTTGCAGAAAGGGACAAGAGGAAAAGGGGTTTGGCGCGATCGCTGCTAAACGGCTGTAAAAAAGAATGTCAGTGCAATTTCTCCGGACGGATCCCAGCGCTGTAGAAGAATGGAGTGGTAGATGCACCCTGATTTCGCCCTGGAGCTTGTCTCCGGGGTGTTTTTTTTTGGAAATCAAGACTAACGAAGCTAACGAAGCCATGTGGTGCTGACGTGCCCTGAGACTAACGCAAAACGTCTGTTGTATCCTGCCCTTGTAGCGATTTGGTCACATCTGGCAGCGAACGACGGAGCACATAGAGCCACACTAAACCAAAGGCACCGATCGCAATCTCCGTCAAACTCACGATCTGAGCAATCCGTAAGGGACCGAGCATCAAGCTATCGGTACGAAGACCCTCAATCCACAGGCGACCGCAGCTATATGCCACCAAATACACCAGAAACAGCGTACCGACTTTTAGCCTGGATTTCGCTTTCAACCCCCAAAAGAATAGCGCTATGAGAAGGCTAAAGACCATCACATTCCAAAGCGACTCATAGAGAAAAGTGGGATGAAAATACTCAAAGCCTTCATATCCCAATGGACGACGCTCCAGCGGAATATAAAGCTTCCAGGGCAAATCGGTAGGACGCCCAAACGCTTCTGAGTTAAAGAAATTGCCCCACCGCCCGATCGCTTGCCCTAAAATCAGCGACGGTGCCACCAGATCTGCCAATTGCCAAAACGCGATTTGGCGAATGCGGGCAAACAGCAAACTTGCCACCAGTCCACCTAAAATGGCACCGTGAATGGCGATACCCCCCTTCCAGATGGCAATAATCTGGTCTGGATGCTGAGCATACTCTTGCCATTGAAAGGCAACATAATAAAGCCGCGCACTGGGGATAGCCGCGATCACCAACCAGAGTGCCAGGTCGCTTACCAGGTCTGGATCCACGCCCCGACGTTTCGCCAAGGCTTGGGCAAGCGTGACACCGATCAAGACAGCAGACGCAATCAAAAACCCATACCAGCGAATAGAGAAGGGTCCCCACTCAAACAGCAGCGGACCGGGAGACGTAAATTGAACCGCGATCGGTAAGTCAGCAAAAACTATCATGCAGGACTGAAGAAATGGATCTATGGCTGTCAGTAGGGGCGACGGACGGTGGTCAGACTTTCACCAGTAGCCTGAGGCAGTTCACACCCCAAATTGTAAGTTGAACTGGATTGCTCTGACCACGCGATCGCAACCAGATTCGTTCCGTTCACTAACTTCTATCAAGAAAGGCTCCCACATCGCCACGATCGCCACCGAAATGGGAATGCTTACAACAACCACTGCATATCATTATTGATGAGAGCCTTATGCCCAACCGTTCTCAGTCTCCCGTGATCCTTCAAGCAAGCCGCACGGCTGCTATCGCTGAGGTAACGACTTCAACCGCGATCAAGCCTATAGAGCCATTTGTCTTAGAAACCGTGCAGCGGACGATGCTTAAGCTCAAGGAGCTTCCTACGCCGATGCCGACATCGATCGCGCCCTCTGAAGCAGCCCTGACCGCCATGCAGCGATTAGTCGAACTGATCCATACCCTACGATCGCCCCACGCTTCTACGACAGAGAAGCTAGCGCAGCGCTCACAGCACGATCAATTACACACGGTGGAGGGCTTGCTCCCTTACGTCAGCGAAGAAGCATATGACGTTTTGGATGCATTGTGGCACAACCAGAGTCAGACACTAGGCTTAAAGGCATCTCAGAACGATCGCCTTACTAGCCAGAAGGACGACCTAGAAGGGCATCAAAGCAACAACGTAAAGGAAGCACCTTTCACCCGCCATTCACCATCCGTTCCCCTCACACTGTCATCCTTTGAACCACTGGTCGCCATTGAGACACTAAGCCCCTATCTACTCTGGTGCGTCGCCCGGAGTGCCTACAGCTTTATGCATCTCATTGAAGGCATTCAGGTTGATTGCTGGCAACCCACGCTCGATTGGGCATCTGGCATGTTGCGTCTGGTGGTCATGCTAGAGGTGGAAACCCCGACGATTCGCTGGTGTTTTGATTTGGCAACGGGTTCCCCCCCCGAACGCTTACTGCCGTCGATCGCGCTGGTACGATCGGAGGAAGCAACCCTACCCATCAAACCGTCCCATCCGGCTCCAGGTGAAACTAGCAACGTAGCCGATCAAGTCGATCGTCAGCTTCAAATTATTTTGCATGTGCTGCAAAACGAAACACCTGAGCTGGCAGCCTTCCTTCAAGGCGTTGCGGTTGACCTGCTGCAACCGGGTACAGATTGGCAAACAGGCACCCTACAACTCCGGCTCGGCTTTGAATTTAGCGCCCAACCAGCCGATGCTAGTATGAGTTTTCCACGGGGGTTGACTGGTTCTGACCTGACTCATCCTGAACTGACTCATCTTGAACTCATTGATGCTGAACTCAGCGAAGGCACAGCTACGTTCACTCAAACGGAAGCAACTCAAGATGCAGCGACCTCTATAGCGATCGCTGATGCACACGTCAATCCTCACGCCTTGATTGAAGCTTGCTCTAAGGCTGGAGAGCCGCCTAACGTGGAAGAGCCTCCCAAGCTATCATTGAGTCCAGCTACACTGGTACGGGTAGCAGATCCAACGGCGGTGGCACGCTACACTCAAATCATGCTGCACCAGCAGCTTACGGGCATACTTCCAACGCTACAACAGCAGGCAGCAGACAGTGAGGAACGTGCCTTATTGCCCATTGTGCAAACAGCGATCGCAATCGCCAATGATTCCTCCAGTCAACCAACCAACGCCAAGACAACCAACGCCAATCTAGGACTGCAACCCCTCTTGCTCATTG
>JBBSHC010000108.1:0-8215 GCA_038253425.1 Leptolyngbyales cyanobacterium
AGGAACAAATCTTGTTTCTGAAAAATCATCTAACGCATTTCCAGAGTGACTAGTGACTTCTATAAAATCAGGCTTAAGTTTTGTCTTAGCCGCATGAAAAATAATATTTTCTTGGAGTACGTCATCGTCTGCAAAAGCGGCTGATCGACTCTTGAATACATGTATTTTGCTAAGCCCCATCTCTCTCAAAAAAGCTTTACGAAAAGGGCGGAAATACGTGCCGTTACAAAAGCTTCTTGGCGTGATAGCAACCATCTCTCCACCTTGAGCAAGTTGTAACGTAGTAAGCCAAACAAACGCACTATAAAGGTTGACTGTTTCGACTCCAAGACTTGAGAGAATCTTCTTCTCTACTGATTGACTATTAATCTTCTTATAAGGAGGATTTAGAATTGCATGAGTAAAATAAGTAGTAGATTCCGGGAAGAGGGGTAGATTTACTTCAACCGCAGCTTCTACAAAACTCTTTTCACGTAAGCAATAATCTGCTTTAATTCCTTGTTTGTCTAAAGCGATACAGCACTCTGTTAAGCGTTGATTCAAGGATGACAGAAAACTTGACTCGACTTCATATGCTGTTATGAAACAGCTTTCAATTGAATGAGGGCTAACTAATAATTGCTCAACAAAAGCAGTGGTTAATGAACCAACTCCTGCGCCAGGATCTAGCAGACTAACATGACCCGCCAGATTACTAAACTGTCCCGCCATAAAACGAGCGATCGGAGCGGGGGTTAAGAACTGCCCTAATTCATTGCGTTGCTTAATGCTTAGCTTTGAGGAAACATGAATCCTGGTAATATCTGTGGAGTCTGTGAGGAAGGTCATCATCCTGTCAATTTAATGCCAGCTATGAAGACATACCACAGAGACGCATCTTAGTACACACAACAAAGTATCCACATCTTCAAGTAGTAGAAGCTTTTTTGCTGGCGGTTGATTTTTTAGTCGTGGTTTTCTTAGCGGCTGTCTTTTTGGTGCCAGTGGTTGTTTTGGTGGCGGTCTTTTTAGCAGTGCCGCTAGCTTTGGTGGCTTTGGTGGTTTCAGTCGCGGCGGTGCTGGCTTTGCGCGATCGCCCTCCCTTCTTCGTTCCCGCTTTCGCGTTGAGGGCTTCTATGGCGGTGGTCATGGCGATCGCTTCTACGGTTTCGCCTTCGGGGAGGGAGGCATTCACCTTGCCGTGCTTGATGTAGGGACCATAGGGACCATCGTAAATATTCACGGGTTCGCCATCGTCGGGGTGGGCACCGAGTTCGCGGAGAGGTTTGGCGGCACCGCGTTTGCCGCGTCCAGCTTTGGGTTCTGCCAGCATTTCGAGGGCGCGATCGAGGGAAATGGTCAACACATCGTCGCCTGCTTTGATCGAGCGATATTCCTTCACGCCTTTGCCCTGATCCAGCACGACATAGGGACCAAAACGACCCAGGCTAGCCTGAATTTTGCCTCCCAGCTCCGGATGCGTGCCCAAAAGCCGGGGTAACTTGAGCAATCCCACCGCTTGTTCCAGCGTCAGTGTATCGGGCGTAACGCCTTTGGGCAAGGAGGCGCGTTTGGGCTTGAGGTTCGCTTCGGACTCGTCGCCAAGCTGCACGTAGGGACCGTAGGCACCAATTTTGAGGTAAATGGGTTCGTCCGTTTCAGGATGCAGACCCACTTTATCAGGGCCTTCGGTTTTCTGTCGTAGCAGCACTTCCACCTGAGCGGGATCAAGGTCGGCAGGGGTCAAATCTTTGGGGATGGAGGCTTTCACCATACCGTCGCCATTTTCGGCTTCGATGTAAGCACCAAAGCGACCGATGCGTACTTTCGCCGCCAGATTTTCTAAATCGACTGTACGCGCCTCGGTGGGATCAATCTCGCTCTCGCGATCTTTGACCTGGGTTTCCAAGCCAGTTGCGCCGAGATAAAACTCTTTCAAATACGGGAGCCATTCGACTGCACCCGTTGAAATCTCGTCCAGGGCGTGTTCCATCCGGGCGGTAAAGCTAGTGTCTACAAGGTCGGGAAAGTGTTTCTCTAGCAGTGCAGTGACAGCGAAAGCGGTGAAGGTGGGTACCAGAGCATTGCCGACCATGTTAGCGTAGCCCCGATCGATAATCGTGCCGATGATGCTGGCATAGGTGCTGGGGCGACCAATCCCCTCACTTTCCAGCGTTTTCACCAGCGATGCTTCGGTAAACCGTGCCGGGGGCTGGGTTTCATGCCCGATCGACTCCAGATCAGTGCAGTTAGGTGTATCGCCGACGTGCAGCGCGGGTAGGATCACTTCCTGATCTTCGATCGCCGCATTGGGATCGTCTGACCCTTCCACATAGGCGCGGAAGAAGCCTGCAAAGTCGATACGCTTACCGCTGGCACGAAAGCTTGCATCCTCAACCTGAATCTGAACGGTGACATTGGTCTGACGCACTTCTGCCATTTGCGTTGCCACAGTGCGCTTCCAGATCAGGTCATACAGACGAAATTCCCGGTCTTTCAACCCCGTTTGCTGTGGGGTACGGAAGAGGCTACCAGACGGACGGATCGCTTCGTGAGCCTCTTGAGCGCCTTTACTCTTGGTGGAGTATTTGCGTGGCTCAGGACTGAGATACTCGGCACCGTACATGGATTGCACACAATCACGCGCGGCTGTAATCGCCTGTTGCGAAAGGCTTACAGAGTCCGTTCGCATATAGGTGATGTAACCCTGCTCGTAAAGACTTTGGGCAGTTCGCATGGTGTCACGGGCAGAAAGCCCCAGTTTGCGGTTCGACTCCTGTTGCAGAGTGGAGGTGGTGAAGGGTGGTGAGGGCTTGCGGGTAACGGGTCGCTCTTCGAGATTGGTGACTGTCCAGGGACGATCGCGAATCCGATCGTGCAGCGATCGCGCCTCTGCTTCATTAAGCAGCACCACGTTTCGCCCTGCAATGACCTGTCCCGTTGCTTCGTCAAAGTCACTGCCGTTGGCAACTCTCACGCCTGCCAGCGTCACCAGCCGCGCTTCAAACGATTGCTTCTCCTGACTCCCAGCCTCCAACGTCGCCTTCAAATCCCAATAGCTGCCCTGCCGAAAGGCACGTCGTTCCCGCTCACGCCTAACCAACAGGCGCACCGAAACGGACTGCACGCGTCCAGCCGATAGCCCAAAAGCGATTTTCTTCCACAGCAGGGGCGAGAGGGTGTATCCAACCAGGCGATCGAGAATGCGTCGTGTTTCTTGGGCACGTACCAGCCGTTCATCCACATCGCGGCAGTGGGTGATGGCGTCGCGAATGGCATCCTCAGTGATTTCGTGAAACACCATCCGCCGGATCGGCACCGTGGGCTTCAGCAGTTGCAGCAAATGCCAGCTAATGCTTTCTCCTTCCCGGTCTTCGTCCGTTGCCAGGAAGAGTTCATCTACGCCTTTGAGGGCTTCTTTCAGTTCCTTAACAATCTTTTTCTTGTCTTGTGGCACCACGTACAGCGGCTCAAAGTTTGCCTCGACGTTGACGCCAAGCGGTGCCCATTTCTCGCCCTTCACGCTTGCAGGAATTTCACTCGCAGATTGGGGCAAATCCCGTACGTGCCCCATCGACGCCTCAACCCGATAACCAGCGGGAAGGTAGTTGCGGATGGTGCGCGCTTTAGTGGGCGACTCGACAATGACAAGCTTTGACATGGATCGTTAACGCTGAAAAGGGTATCTCGACAATCAGGTTCCTTGATCTCACTTATAACCAATATTGAAGTGACTACCAGGGGCAAATGAGAATTTCCTGAACAGTGATTTCAATATCAATGGCATGAGAGGGTCAGGCGGCTGTTGTCTCTAAGGGCGGCTCCAACGTGCTTTTAGTCGGTTGAATTCGATTGAATTCGGTTGAATGAAGAGGAGAGAACAGGAATCGAGAGAATCGTGATTTGGTTTCACTCCATACTGCGGAACACAGCGTTACAGTCGATTGCAATGTAGAATCCACTGTAGAGGATTTCTGACTCACTCGCCTCCCCAATCTTCCAGACGGCTGATTGTACTCTCCTCAACGTAACCCTAACGTATCGTATTCATTGGGCTAAACCTCATGGATTTTGCCAGTCTTGCTGCCCAGCTTAACGTTGGGACGATTTTGCCAGAAAGTATTGTAATTGCCACCCTCATGATCGTGATTGTGGGGGATTTGATTGTGGGTCGAACGGCATCCTCGCGCTGGACGCCCTTTGTGTCGATCGCGGGACTGCTTGCCGCTGTGGTTGCCCTTTATTACCAGTGGGACGCCTCAGACCCAATCGGCTTCCTGGGTAGCTTCAACGGCGATGCTCTCAGCGTCATGTTCCGGGGCATTATCGCGTTGTCGGCAGTCATTACCATTCTGATGTCGGTGAGCTATGTCGAGCGATCGGGCACGTCCCTGGCAGAATTTCTGACCATCTTAATCACAGCGACGATCGGCGGCATGTTCCTCTCTGGGGCAGACGAACTCGTCATGATTTTCGTCTCTTTAGAAACGCTGAGTATCGCGTCGTATCTACTTACAGGCTATACAAAGCGTGATCCCCGCTCTAACGAAGCATCGCTGAAATATCTGCTGATTGGTGCTTCTAGCTCGGCAATCTTTCTCTACGGTTTGTCCCTACTTTATGGGCTGTCCGGTGGTGAAACAAAACTCAGCAGCATTGCCGCTAGTATTGCCAGCACTGGCGCAGCTCCGTCCTTAGGGCTGGTGATTGCCTTAATCTTTGCGATCGCGGGCATTGCCTTTAAAATCGCTGCTGTGCCCTTTCACCAGTGGACCCCTGACGTTTATGAAGGCTCACCCACCCCTGTTGTTGCGTTCCTCTCCGTTGGCTCCAAAACAGCGGGTTTTGCCTTAGCCATTCGCCTGTTGGTGACAACCTTCCCCTTGCTAACGGAGGAATGGCACCTGGTGATGACTGCGCTGGCAGTGCTCAGCCTGATTTTGGGCAATGTCGTAGCGCTAGCGCAAACCAGCATGAAGCGACTGTTAGCCTATTCCTCCATTGGGCAAGCAGGCTTTGTCATGATTGGTTTGGTCATTAACAGCGATGCCGGGTACGCCAGCATGGTGTTCTACCTGATGTCCTACCTGTTCATGAACCTGGGCGCATTTATTGGCGTCATCTTGTTCTCGCTACGCACGGGGACTGATCAGATCAGCGAGTACGCAGGCTTGTACCAGAAAGACCCCTTGCTGACCCTCTGCTTAAGTCTTTGTCTGCTCTCTCTGGGTGGTATTCCGCCGCTCGTTGGGTTCTTTGGCAAAATCTACCTGTTTTGGGCAGGCTGGCAAGCGGGAGCCTATGGGCTGGTGCTGTTGGGGCTTGTTACCAGCGTCATCTCGATTTACTACTACATCCGCGTCGTCAAGATGATGGTGGTGAAAGAACCGCAGGAAATGTCGGAATCTGTGCAGAATTATCCCGCTATTAGCTGGACTTTGCCCGGAATGCGATCGCTCCAGGTGGGGCTGATTCTAACGGTCATCGTGACCTCGCTGGCTGGTATTCTCTCAAACCCTCTGTTTGAATTGGCAAACACTGCCGTGATGCAAACCCCGATGCTGCAATCAGTGTTGACGAATGGGAAGGACGTGGGGATCAGTCCGGTTGTCAAGTCTGCCAATGTGTCCCAGGCGGCGATTGGCTCTGACTTGAAAAGTTAGACTGCAACTGCTTAAAAATCTTTCGTTACTCTCAGTAACGTTGTCTCTGCCACTAGTTCTCACCTTCACAACGGTTTGAAATCGACCTATAAACGTCTGGCTCGTTGGTCAGGCGTTTTTTACTTGATTGCCCTATGACCCTCCAAGCTTTTCAACCGATCGCCGCGATCGCCACCACCATTACAGGTGCTAAACGGCTGTACCGTCTCATCCAACATCAGAACATTCGCCTTTGGGTGCCTGAATCACTGGCAGAAGACCCCGCTTTGCAGGCGTTGAGCGGCGATCGCCAATGCTACTCTGGTGCCCTCAGAGACCATGTTGCGAAGCTGTGGGCATCTCATCGCGCCCTGGTCTTCTGTCTGGCAACCGGAGCTGTGGTTCGTCTGATTGCACCGCTGTTGAAGCACAAAACTGCCGATCCAGCCGTAGTAGTGGTGGATGAAGCAGGCAAATTTGTGATCAGCTTGTGTGGTGGGCATCAAGGCGGTGCCGATCAGCTTACTCGTTTGATCGCCCTGCAAATGAATGCAACGCCTGTACTCACTGGAGCCGCCAATGCGCTAGTCCTTCCTGGCATTGATGTCTTAGGTGCGCCCTTTGGCTGGCATCGAGGCAGCGGAAACTGGACAGGTGTGAGTGCCGCGATCGCGCGCGGTAGCCACCCTAAGAATGCCCATCAAGCCATACAAGTGATTCAAGAAGCAGGCTCTACCCTCTGGCAAGACCATCTGCCGTCTGATCATCCCTTTCATTTTGGTTTCTCTGAAGACACAGCGGACAGACCTGATCAACCACCGATCGCGCGTGTTTGGATTAGTCCCATCCAGCGACGGTTTAATCCTGATGCCGCCATGCCTAAAGTGCAGTGGCATCCACGGGTGCTTTGGGTTGGCATTGGCTGCGAACGGCATACGCCCAAGATCGTTATAGAGCAAGCGATTCAATCTATTTTACAAGCCCACCATCTAGCCGAAGGCGCGATCGCGGGTCTCGCTACGATTGATTTGAAAGCGGATGAAGTGGGGCTGGTAGAGTTTTGCCGCGATCGCAACTTACCCTTACGCTGTTTTCCGGCGGCGGTCTTGCGGTTGGTCGATGTCCCCAATCCATCTACTGTTGTGGATGCGGAAGTAGGTACGCCGAGTGTTTCGGAAGCCGCAGCGCTGTTAGCAAGTGGGGAGTGGGGAGTCGGGGAGCAGGGGAGCAGGGGAGCAGGAGAGCAGGAGAACACGCAGCCATCAACTCAAAACTCAGAATTTTCTAGCACAGCAGCGCAAAATGCGACTCAAAACTTAGAACCTAAGCCTCAAGCATCCCCTGCCGCCGCCCCCGATCGCCCGTTTCTTCGTGTTGCCAAACAAATCTTTCGCCTTGAAGGACAACCGGGAGCCGTAACAGTAGCGATCGCGCAAGCCGCACAAGAATATACCGGACGCACCGGGCAACTCTGGCTAGTGGGCACCGGACCAGGGCAGTTAGACCAGATTACGCCTGCGGCACAGATGGCGATCGCGCAAGCTGATGTGGTCATTGGCTACTCCCTTTATGTGGATCTAATTCAACCCCTGCTGCGACCTGGACAAATTGTTGAGGCGCTACCCATCACTCAAGAGCGCCAGCGGGCAGAACGTGCGATCGCCCTTGCCCAATGGGGTCTTACCGTCGCCGTGATCTCCTCTGGTGATTGCGGCATCTATGGTATGGCAGGGCTGGTGCTAGAGCAACTGTGTACGCACGATTGGGATGGCAAAACGCCAGCGGTGCAAGTTTTTCCAGGCATTACTGCCCTTCAGTCGGCTGCTTCACGGGTGGGTGCCCCACTGATGCATGACTTCTGCGCCATCAGCCTTAGCGATTTGCTGACTCCCTGGGATGTCATTGAGAAACGGTTGCAAGCGGCGGCTCAAGCCGATTTTGTCGTTGCCCTGTACAATCCCAAATCGCAAACCCGTACACGACAAATTGAGGCAGCTCAAGCAATTTTCTTGGAGCATCGCGATCGCACAACTCCTGTTGCCCTGGTTCGTGCTGCCTATCGCCCCGATGAGCAAGTAACAGTGACAACGCTGGCAGAATGCCTGTCAGCCCCGATCGACATGCTAACCACCGTGCTCATTGGCAATCAGAGCAGCCGCACTCACGCTAACTGGATTATTACGCCGCGCGGTTACTTAGGGTTTAGCAACGAATCGTTACTGAACGAAAAAATGTAGCGCCAGCAGAGAGATCACACTTTAAAAGCGCCTCGAAACGCCTATTTTTAATCGTTTGACGCTTTACTTTGGCATCGTGAGTATATCTCACCTTGACAACGAAACGTAGTTTTTGATAATAGTAATACGCGTTTGTATGCTATTGTGAATACACACCGAAAGCCCTGATGCATTGAACTGTAAAGAGGTAGTTTGATACTGCTTTTGCTTAGGGTCGTGGTGAAAGGCTGTGCTTAATGCACAGTTTCAACTAGTCGTTACTTCATTTACTTAGGTGCAAGCAGGTAGCGCTGAATGCAATCGACGAAGCTAATTCCTTCATGAGGCTAGGCGTTAATTGAAAGTTCAAGCGTTAGA
>JBBSHC010000109.1:0-8194 GCA_038253425.1 Leptolyngbyales cyanobacterium
AAACTCTGTGGCACCTGTGGTTGCCGCTGGCTCTCTGTTTAGCCACGCAGCGTCGAACTCAAAAGCGACCCTGGATTCAAGGCATTTTGGGTGGGCAGGGAACGGGTAAAACGACGTTGGGAGCGATTTTGACGCTTATTTTACAAACGTTGGGTTATAAGACTATCAGTTTTTCGCTTGACGATCTATACAAAACGCACCACGATCGCTTGCAATTACGCAAACAAGATCCTCGCTTGCGTTGGCGCGGTCCACCAGGGACACACGACATTGAGTTAGGCGTGCAGACGTTGGAAGCGCTGCGACAACCCACACCCGCTACCGCGATCGCCATTCCTCGGTTTGACAAATCGCTGCATCATGGTTCTGGCGATCGTACTACTCCAGAATGGGTAACTGACATTGATATTGTGCTGTTTGAAGGCTGGTTTGTAGGGGCGCGTCCCCTCGATCCAATTCTTTTTGAGGCGGCGATCGCACCCCTCGTCACTGCTGCCGATCGCCCCTTCGCTTGCGCTATGAACGCCCAACTGCACGCCTATCAGCCGCTCTGGGAACGACTCGATCGCTTGATCGTGCTGTATCCAGAAGACTATCGGCTCAGTCAAACGTGGCGCAAACAGGCAGAACAGCAAATGCGGGCAAACGGCAAACCGGGCATGAGCGATGCCGAAATTGATGCCTTCGTCGCCTACTTCTGGACAGCCTTGCACCCTGAACTGTTCATTAAACCGCTCGTGACACAGACCAACGGGGCTGATCTTGTGATTGAAATTAAGGCAGACCATTCACCCGGAGTTGTATACCGAGGGGGCGATTGTTGATGAAGCCAATGACATTCAATCAATTTACAGACAATCAGTTTAGAGAAAACAGCGTGTCGTTCCCCAGGTTGCCTTTTTACTCGCTTAGGTCTTTTGTAGGATTCCCGGCGAGCGCAATGCTTGCAAATTCTTACTGCCCGTGCAAAACAGTGTCGTTGTTAGCTCCGCGATCAGAATATCTACCAGTTCATGCAACGCCGCTTCTGATTCGTTAGCCGCTTGCAAAAACGGGAGCGCCATGCCCACTAGATCCGCACCGAGCGCGATCGCCTTTGCCGCTTCTAAGCCATTTCGCAGACCACCAGAGGCAATCAGCGGAATCTGGGGCGCGATCGCTCGTACTTCAGTAATACACTCAGCCGTTGGCAGACCCCAATCAGCAAAAGTTTTGCCCAGACGACGTTGACGAGCATCGGTTGCGCGTGCGCTTTCGACTAATGCCCAGGAGGTACCGCCTGCCCCAGCCACGTCGATCGCCGCTACACCAGCCTCAATTAATTGGTTCGCCATCGCCGCTGAAATGCCATTGCCCACCTCCTTGGCAATCACAGGTACAGGCAAGGTTTGGCAGAGCGTTGCAATGCGCCCTAGCAAGCCCCGAAAGTTGGTGTCGCCGCTGGTCTGCACACACTCTTGCAGTGGATTGAGATGCAAAATGAGGGCATCGGCTTCTAACAGGTCAACGACACGACGGCATTCGTCTAAACCATAGCGGTAATTGAGCTGTACGGCTCCCAAATTGGCAAACAGGGGAATATCGGGGGCGATCGCTCTCACAGCAAACGTTGCCGCTGCCGCCGGATGCTCGATCGCAACCCGCTGAGATCCTACACCCATCGCAAGACGATATTGTTGAGCCACAGCCGCCAAGCGGGTATTGATTGTTTTCGCCAGGTCGGTTCCCCCAGTCATGGAAGAGATAAGCAACGGTGCCCCCAGCGCTTTACCAAGAAACGCTGTCGTCAGATCAATGTCACTGCGATCGAGATCTGGCAAACAGCAATGGGTAAAACGATAGCGCTCTAGTCCATGTGTGACCTGCTGGCACTGCACATCGTCGTCCAGGCAAATGCGGAGATGATCAGCTTTACGAGTCTGAGTTTCCATGCGGGATTTTAGCGTTTAGAGTCTAGCTTTATCTTCTCCGTTCTGCTCTTGTTTAGCCTACTGCTGCACAGAAACAAGCCTCCCTTGTTTTTTCATCCTTTAGCCTTCCTCCCTCATCCCTCATCCCCTACGCTCTAATGAGTTCAACACCATCGCGTCCATCCACCTCTTGAAGGTAGACCTTGACCTGTTCTTCTTTGGCAGTTGGCAGTTTTTTACCAGTAAAGTCAGGATGAATCGGCACTTCTCGATGACCGCGATCGACCAGCACAACGAGCCGAATTACCTCAGGACGACCGTAATCGTTAACAGCATTCAAGGCAGCGCGGATAGTGCGTCCCTTAAAAATGACATCATCAACCAGCACAACGGTTTTGCCAGACAGATCGAAGGTTATTTCAGTTTTTGCAGGGGTACGGATACCGATCGTGTCCAAGTCATCGCGGTAAAAGGTAATGTCGATCGCGCCAACAGGCACCGAAACCTCCTCCAGCGCTTCAATTTGGCGCGCCAGCATCGTTGCTAAATGGGCACCGCGTGTATAAATACCCAGCAAAACAAGTTTAGAAAGATCCGATCGTTCTACTACTTGCGATGCCAGTCGAGTGACCGTGCGCCGCACTTCTTCCGCTGACAAAATTTCGACAACTTCTGGAGACATGACGGGTGGCTCAATACAGGAGAAACGCTTGCAAAGGTAAGAGAGGAAAGGGTTCCATGAGAATGACTAGATTTTGCAAAGGCAACCCCATGCATCAGGTTACTCGACCCGCGCCATTCTGTGACCGCACGAGCGTAGCATGGCGCTAGACTGTGCTGTGTTGCCGCCTTTTGGGTTGTGCTGGTGCAAGGCAAATCGTCGTCAGGCAGAAACCGAACCGCAAGTGGCTACCATCATCCGTTGCTTTTGCCGCTGGTCATCCGGTAAAGGCACTTCTTCAAAGACCCTACCAGTTTAAGAAAACTGCTTTCTCAGTGCATTACTGATCCAAGTTTGCGACAATAAATAGACTTCAAATAGACTTCAATTTTCCCTATTCCCCACTCCCTACTTTCTACTCCCCCTCATGGATATCCCCCGGCTCCACCCCGACACGATCGAACAAGTGCGACAGCGGGCAGACATCGTTGATGTGGTGTCTGAGCATGTGGTGCTACGAAAGTTGGGGAAAGACTTCACCGGGCTGTGTCCCTTTCACGACGACAAAACGCCCAGCTTTACCGTCAGCCCTAGCAAACAGTTCTACTACTGCTTTAGCTGTGGTGCGGGTGGCAATGCCATCAAGTTTCTCATGGAGTTGGGGAAACATTCGTTCAGCGAAGTGGTGCTGGATCTGGCAAAGCGCTACCAGGTATCGGTACAAACGCTGGAGCCAGAACAGCGGCAGGAACTCCAGCGGCAGATCTCGGTGCGGGAGCAGTTGCACGAAATTCTCGCGCTAACGGCACGTTTTTTTGAACATGCGTTGAATCAGCCTCAGGGAAAGGCAGCGCTAGCATACCTCACCGAGCAACGAAAGCTCAGTACCGCTACGATACAGCAGTTTCAGCTTGGCTATGCACCCGCAGGTTGGGAGACGCTCTTTGGCTATCTGGTGGAGCAAAAGCACTATCCCGTCGAACTGGTAGAACGAGCAGGGTTGATTGTGCCGCGCAAGGGGGCAACGGGCAGCTATTACGATCGCTTCCGCGATCGCCTGATGATTCCCATCCATGATTTGCAAGGACGGGTAGTTGGCTTTGGTGGACGATCGCTGGGCGACGAACAGCCCAAATACCTCAACTCACCCGAAACCGAACTCTTTGACAAGGGCAATATTCTGTTTGCGCTGGACAAGGCACGCGCCGCGATCGCCAAGCAAGACCAGGCAGTGGTGGTCGAAGGCTATTTCGACGTGATTGCGCTGCATAGTGCGGGCATTACCAACGTAGTCGCGTCGATGGGTACGGCTCTCAGCCTCTCGCAAGTGCGCCAACTGTTACGCTACACCGAATCGAAGCGCATTGTGTTTAACTTTGACGCCGATCGCGCAGGCACTCAAGCGGCAGAACGGGCGATCGGCGAAGTGGCAGCGTTGGCATACCAGGGTGAAGTGCAGCTTCGCATTCTCAACATTCCCACAGGCAAAGACCCGGATGAATTTCTGCAAACCAACACGCCAGCAGACTACCAGCAGTTGTTGGATGATTCTCCGCTGTGGCTTGACTGGCAAATTCAGCAGGCGATCGCAGGGCAAGACCTCAACCAGGCAGATCAGTTTCAGCAGAGTGTACAGGCGATCGTCAAACTCCTGGGCAACCTGCCAAATTCCATGCTGCGAACCCATTACATCCAAAAGTGTGCCGAACTGCTGAGCCAGGGCAACAGCCGCCTGATGCGCCAACTGGAAGACAATCTGCGGCTTCAGGTGCGCGGCGAACGGTGGCACGGGCGATCGCAAAAATGGCAGACCAGCAGCGAACGCGATTTGCTGGAAGAATCAGAAGGGCAACTGCTGCGCCTTTACCTGCACAAACCCTTACATCGGCAGGCGATCGTCGAAGCGCTGGAAGCCCGTGACCTGGAGTTTAGCTTGTCGCATCATCGGTTCCTATGGCGACAAATTCTGGCGCTCAAAGAAGAAGGGCTTGATGTCGAAGCCAATCCAGCGCTGGATCTAATGACGCTGCTGCAAGACCGCTGCACTGACTTTCCCAGCGACATGAGCAAAATCTATGCCCTGTTTCAGCTTGACGAAACGGGTGATATCAACGTGCTGCGATCGGCGTTGGTGATTCGTGCTGCCGTCGCGTCAATGGAAAAGGTGATGTGCGAAAAACGTCGCCGCCACTTCATTTCATTGTGGGAAAAGACCGATTGCGCGACTGCCTTTGAACTTGGGCAGTTTTACTATAAAAAAATTTCTGCGGAAGAACAGCGCATCCAGGAACTCGATCGCGAGCGCCAAACAACCTTTGAAGACCTGGTACAAGCGCCTGTTATCAGCTAAGTTTACTCCTAACACGTCTGAGCTTCCGATGAAACCTTACCAACACATTGCGATCGTCGAGTGTGGTGAAGCGCTACTGCCCCTTCCAACCGACCTCTTTTCGCTGGTCGCGCCCCATCCCTACGCAGCACTGGGTGCCCCCTATGCTGCAACATCACCGTTTTCGGTGCGTGAGGGTGTACTCAATAGTTTAATCTCGGCTCAGAACGCGTTGCAGCAGCATTGCCCCGGCTGGCGTATCCAGATTTTTGATGCCTACCGCCCGATCGCTGTGCAGCAGTATATGGTGGACTACACGTTTCAGGCACTCGCTCAGAGCAAAGGTTTACCGGTCGATCGCCTTACTCAGTCGCAGCGTGAAGCACTTTTAGAATCGGTTTACGAGTTTTGGGCGGTACCAAATCCTGATCCGGCAACGCCCCCCCCGCACAGCACAGGCGGCGCGATCGACGTCACCCTGGTTGACGCAACCAATCGAGTCGTTGCTATGGGTTCACCCATTGATGAACTGTCACTGCGATCGTATCCCGACCACTTTGCCGCCAGCGCTGACACACGCGATCGCTCGTTTCATCAACACCGTCAATTACTGCGATCGATGATGCTAAAGGCTGGCTTTCAGCAACATCCCAACGAATGGTGGCATTTTTGTCTGGGCGATCAGATGTGGGCGTGGCTCACCAATCAAGCAACGCCAGGGGTAGAAGTAGTGGCGAGGTATGGTTCGGTGGTGTAGGGATTATCATAAGCATCTAGTTGCTGGTTGCTCTCTTGCTATGAGCTACTGTCTCAACCCCGATTGCCAGAAGCCTCAGAATCGAGACAGCGTGGAGTTTTGCCGCAACTGTGGTGCAAGACTGCTGCTGAAAGACCGTTACCGCTCCATCCAGTTGATTGGACGGGGTGGTTTTGGCAGAACCTTTTTAGCGATCGATGAGGACAAACCATCGAAGCCGCACTGCGTGGTCAAACAATTCTTGCCTACCACCCAAGACATGCAGCACTTGAGAAAAGCCGCTCAGTTGTTTGATCAAGAGGCAATGCGGCTAGAAGAATTGGGCAGTCATCCCCAAATTCCAGCCTTGTTGGCATACTTCAGTCAGGAGCGACAACGCTATCTGGTGCAGGAGTTTGTGAATGGCAAGAATTTAGCGGCACTCCTACATGAACAGGGTGCCTTTAGCGAAACGCAGGTACGAGACGTGCTGGTGGGGCTGTTGCCTGTACTGGCGTTTATCCACTCGCACAGCGTGATTCATCGGGATATTAAACCTTCAAATATCATTCGGATCTCCGGTGGAGGCACTGCACGATCGCTACTCGATCAGCCAAACTGGATGGAACTGCTGCACGCCCTTTCGGTTGAGGCGGCTCAGGGTTTTCAAGCTACGGTGGGCGATCGTCGGTTCAGTGAGTGGTTTAGCCGTCAGTTTGCTCAACCGCCAAAAGATCTGGCGATCGCCGACTACCGACAGTGGCAGCAGCTTGCAGCACAGTTTTCTAGCTATCCTGATCAAGGTTTGGGGCAACGACAACGCCTCGTTGCTTACACCAGTCGCTTGCTCAAGGAAATGCGGCAGCGCTATGACTACGCGGGTGCCATGCTTGAGGGGCAACTGGCGTTAGTAGATTTTGGTGCTGCCAAGTCAGCAACGGGAAGCGCGTTAATTAAAACCGGAACCGCGATCGGCAGCCCAGAATACGTTGCACCGGAGCAAAACCGGGGTAAAGCCGTGTTTGCCAGCGACTTATTTAGCCTGGGTGTGACCTGTGTTCACCTACTGACCAATCGATCGCCCTTTGACCTGTTTGATACCAGCGAGGATACCTGGATTTGGCGGCGCTACCAACTGGCACCCGTCAGCGATCACTTAGGGCAAGTGCTCGATCGACTCCTGGAACCTGGCATCAATCGGCGCTACCAAACGGCGATCGACGTCTTGCGCGACCTGGAACCATCCCCGACCACCTGGAGTCCGCCCCCGTTAGCAGAGACAGCGCTACCACTTCAGCTTGCACAGTCAACGCCCATTGCAGTCCTCGCTCCCCAGAGCCAAACGCCACCCGCTACCATTCGATCACCCGCATTGATCGCGGTGCAGTCGATCGCAGCAACAATGGCTCAACCCGCCCCTCAACAACCACCCCTCCAGCAACCACCCCTTCAGCAACCACCCCTCCAGCAAACAATATTCAAAAAATCAACCTCAGCCGCCCACAAAGCAGCCAAAACAGTGCGATCCTGGCAATGCGTTCACCAGTTATTGAGTGCAGGAAAAGTCTACACCATTGCCCTTAGCCCTTCAGAACCCATGCTGGCAAGCAGTAGCGGCACTACTATTAAGCTTTGGGATCTGCACACAGGACAGCCCCTTCGGACATTAACTGGACATTTAGATGTCATCTATTGCCTTGCCATGAGTCCCAATGGCAACCTGTTGATCAGTGGCAGTGCCGACAAAAGCATTCGCCTCTGGGATCTGCAAACCGGACAGCGCCTTGACACGATCGCCATTCATACAGATTCCGTACTCTGCCTCGCCCTCAGCCCAGACGGACGCACGCTTGCCAGCGGTAGCCTCTACGATCCAATCAAACTATGGGATCTGGAGACAAAGCGAGAAATTGCTAGTCTAGCCGGACAGGCAGGGCGCATCGAAACGTTAACCTTTAGTCCAGATGGTCTCTGGCTTGCCAGCGGCAGTAGCGACACCACCGTTGCGCTATGGCATCTAAGCCCAATCGCCAGCAGTGATTGCGAAATGCGACTCCTTAAAGGACATACTCAACCTGTTTCAGCGCTTGCCTTTGACCCCGATGGCAAAACCCTTGCCAGCGGTAGTTGGGATGGCAGCGTCAAACTGTGGAGTAGCCGTACCTGGCGCGAAAAGCGTACTTTACAGCCAGAATCAGGTCGCATCACCGCGTTAACTTACAGCCTCAACGGCAAACTTCTTGTCACTGGCAGCAATACCCTTAAGCTTTGGCAACCTCGCACAGGCAAGGATGTAATGACATTAGCTGGGCACACATCTGTAGTATCAGCGATCGCACTCACGGGCGACAACCAAATTCTCGTTAGCGGCAGTTGGGATGCCACAATCCGGCTCTGGCACTATAAGAGCTGATTTATAACGTCGCACATGGCAACGTCGCGCAAATTATTCTTTGCTGTAGCGGGGTTGTCAAACGGTTATCAACTTGACCCTGTTTCATGCTGCTCTCCGAGTTGAACGTGGCGAGTCAGTCCACGCTCTGTGCAGATAATTGTCG
>JBBSHC010000110.1:0-8149 GCA_038253425.1 Leptolyngbyales cyanobacterium
AGCTGTTTCAGCCTTAACGTGGTTTTCTGTTCCTGTGCTTCTCAACCCCCGCAATCCGCAACCTGGAGCGATCGTTCCCCGAACTCGATCTCGTGTTTGTGGAAAGTGGGGGTGATAATCTCGCCTCAACCTTCAGCTACGACTTAATCAATGCGTATATCTTCGTGCTGGATGTGGGTGCAGGCGATGATATACCCCGCAAAAATGGTCCGGGTTTCATGCAGGCAGACTTAGTGGTCATTAACAAAATTGACCTTGCCCCTTACGTCGAAGCCGATTTAGACCTCATCCATCGTGAAGCCACAGAACGCCGACGCGGTAAACCGATCGCCTATACCAACTGCAAAACGGGTGAAGGGCTGGATCAGGTGATGAAATTTATTTTTGACAAGTTACTGTTTCGACCGATCGCCACACTGGTTCAATGACCTTGATGGAAACCAGCCTAAAAGACAGTCAAATGGTAAGCCAAACGGTAAGTATCGTTTCTGCACTCATCGATTCATCAACCGCGACGTTAGATCATACAGTTCCGAACCAGCTTTCTGTACAAATTGGGCTGGATCAAAACCATCAATCCTTTGTGCAGCGTCAGTATGCCACTTACCCCTTCAGACTCTCACGGGCGCTGCGGCTTGATCCCACCGATGCCCACCGCACCTATCTTTACATCATGAACTTGTCACCGGGTCTGCTGGCAGGGGATGAGTTTCAGATTAGCGTGAGACTGCGCGATCGTACTGCCCTATACCTCACCGATCAGTCAGCGACCAAAGTGCATCAGATGGCAGTGGATCAACGTGCCCGTATTCACTACGACGTTGAAATTGGCTCTGGCGCGAGTTTAGAGTACGTCCCAGAACCCATCATCCTCTACCGCAATGCCAACCTGGAACAAACAATGAGCGTAACGCTAGCACCAACCGGGAGTTTGTTTCTCAGCGATATCATGGTTCCGGGTCGGTTAGCACGAGGCGAATGCTTTCACTTCCATCAGTATGTCAATTGGTTAAACGTCTATACACCTGATGGGGCTTTGCTTTTTGCCGATGCGATGCAGTTAAAGGGACAGGGTCAGCAGCACTTGACCAGTAGCCCTCTTTTTGCGACTCACCCTATTCTTGCCAGCGTGATTCTGGTTGTACCTCATGCTGATTTACACTCTCTGGGTCTAGATTTAGAGCAACTTACTCAGGCACAGCCCGCTTTAACGGCTGCCAGTTCTCCCTTACCCAACTGTAATGGGTTGTTGGTGCGAATGATGGCATCAAACGTGCCCATCGCCAAAGCTTACATCAACGATGTGCTAGCAAGAATGCGCTCTCTCAATGGTCAACCCACCTTACCAGCGGTGCCCAAATGACGACCCTGGCAGAAACGTATTTAGGTAACCAAGAGACTGACCTCACCGTGCAGCAACAAGTGGCGCACGCACGTCATGCAGGCAACTTGTTAGAGGTCTATCTACAACCAGACGATCGCGCCAAAGGTCGGATTCACGCCCACTCCATAACTGGCGTTGAGCTTGGCATTATGAAAAGCCGCGACCATGCCTTGAATGCAGGTGATGTGTTTGTCACTCAATCAAACCAACTGTTGTTGATCCATCTCCATGCTCAAAGTGTGATGGTTTTGAGCTTTCAGGGCGATGCAACGGGTCATGCCATCGACCTCATTTATCTGGGGCATGTGCTGGGTAATCATCATTGGTCGATTCTAGTGCAAGGCGATCGCATCTATGTGGAAATGGTGGCTGATGCAGCCGTGATGGAAGCAACTGTGAGAAGCGTCAATATTCCAGGTTTGTGCATTGACTATGAGGTGCGATCGCCCGCCACACCACTGTCATTCTCGTCCCATTCTCATCACTAAGGGTTGCAAATGACTCGTTATGGTTGATTCCCGACTTGCCCTGATGCAATTGTCTGACTCCTTTTTTCCATCAGGCTCCTTTACCCTTTCCCACGGGTTAGAAAGCCTGGTGCAAACCAACCAGATCCGCTCGGCTCAGGACGTGGAAACGTTTCTCCACCTGCTGCTGCACAACAAAGTCGGCTGCTCCGATTTAGTTGCCCTGATCCATGCCTATCGCGCCAGCGTTGCCAATGAACTTAGCGAAATTCGACGAGCCGATGCGTGCCTGTATGCTCAGACCCTCATTCAAGACACTCGTGAAGCGCAGGGTCGGAGCGGGCAAGCACTGTTGATGGTGGCACGATCGACCTGGCACGATGAGCAACTAGATGCTTTACAGGACGCGATTGATACCAAGCAAATGATCGGCTTGCATCCGATTATCTTTGCCGTTGTCGGTCGTGCCGTGCATCTGAGCGAGAGCGACACCAGCCTTGCCTTTCTCCACAGCTTTGTGACTGGAGTCATTGGAGCGGCGATTCGTCTGGGCGTTTTGGGGCACTTGGGCGCACAAACGCTTCTCGCTAAGATAGCTGTAGAAATAGAGGCGATTGCTACTCAAGCCCCAGCGCTGTCTTTGGGCGAGATGTGGTCGTGCACACCTGCGATCGACGTGGCTCAAATGTCGCATCAACGCCTGCGTAGCAAACAGTTTGCGACTTGATAAACGCCTGTAGGGGAGAGCGATCGTGTGCATAATGATGCCTATTTTGCACCTCATCATGACTGCTCTCAAGGCTGGTTAGCCTGGATTATTCATGACCCCTTCTGAAAAATGCCTGAAACTTAAGTCTAGAGATGCTTCCAGCGATTTTCTAATTTCGACAGTGCGTTTTTATACAGGCAGCCTGAAGCAGAAGCTAGTAGGGGGTTCTAGAGTTCGTCAAAATCCTCGTGAGTAATCCAGGCTAAGGGAAGTGAGCTTGAAGCATCACAGCAGGTCCTAACCCCTTGAGCTAATAGCCACTAAGGGCGGTTGCGGTTCATATTGAATGTAGCGTTTAGTTCTTTTGCCGTTCCCTAAGCCTTGTGCAGTCTTGTAAGCGGGCAGCGGCGCGAACGGCTAGGCAGTGAACATGAACTGGAGGAGAGAGAAGGTCTGTCTGACAGTCCAGAATCAATTGCCCTAGTATTCCCTCGGTCCCTCCTTAACCATCGAGTAACTGCTGAATGCGATCCAGGTATTCATTGACCTGCTGCATCCTAGCAGGATCAAGGTCTGCCTTTTTGAGTTGTTGCAGTATTTGGGCTGCTTTTACTTTGAAGCCACTGCCGATCGGTTTGCTAGGCAGTAGGGGGGCAATCAGTTGCCGAATTTGACTGAGGGATAAACTTTCTGCGATCGCCTGCTCTAGAACTTGCTGGCGCTCAACAGGATCAGCAATTCTGGCAATGACCTTAGCCTTTGTATACTCAAGCTGTCCTTGTCGCACAGCCTCTAAAAGCTCGGTTGGCAGGTTAAGCAAGGGCACCCGCTCAACCCTAAATGTTTCAGGACTGATGCGCGTCGTGGTTTCAAAAACCCTCTCGATCAATTGCCATTCTGGAGTACGAAGAACGTTCTTCGTACTATTGCTGCGTTGATAAAAAAGCTGAAGCACTTCGCTCCGAGTCCGTCCCAGCTTTACCGAGAGCAGTGTCAGGATGGCATCCGTTTCCGCGATCGGGTTCAATACCCGTCGCTGTAAGTTGGTGGCAGTGACAATTTCCACAGCCATTTCATCGGAGGCGTCGAACACTTTAATCGGCGCGTCCTCCAGCTTTTCTAGCAGTGCTACTTCATAGCGGGTATGCCCTGCTAGTATTTCAAGCTCCCCTGGCAGATCGGGATGTGGACGCACTAAGAGGTCTTCAAGGATGCCTAGCGCCGCGATGCTGGGTCTGATCTTCTCAATATCTTGCGCGGCTGGCGGATACTTTTGAAAACGACTGCGGTGAATGATTGTTAATAGTGCTCTCTGATGTATAGCTTCAGCCTTTTGAAGCGCTTCCTCAAGGTTGCCATTAGTGCTGATCTCTGTGGGTACAGGCTCAACCAGTAGGTCTTTTAAGGTACTAAACTTGCCCATTCATCGCCTCCTTAATTACTGTTTCATAGTCTCTCCAGGCAATTTTGGCGTACTTATCGCCCTTGACCAGACACACAGGCACTCCTGCCATAAACGCTTTTTTGTAAGCGGAGTACTCACGAATGCGCCCCTTGAAAACGGGAATATTATTGTCTGCTAAATATTCCCGTGCATCCTTTTCGTCTGTTGAGTTTGTGTTGGTGGGAACCTTTGTTAGCAAAACTTTGTGCTGTGTGCTGCCCAGTTCGCTGAGCACACGGGCAGTCTCAGCCGTAACGTATAAATCATCTCCACTGGGCGGAGTGGGCAGCACAATCAGATCAGTCGCTTCTAGCAAATCTTTAAGATCTTCGCGCTCGGCACGCGCTTTGGTATCGGTCACGATGTAGCGAAACTGTCCGGCGAAGCGGGCTAACTGGATTTCGGTGATTACCTTACACGGGAATGGGGTTGTCGCTCTACTTGCCCAGCGGATTGAAGAACGGTTAGGGTCGCCATCAACCAAAACGGTTGTGTCTGAGAGTGAGAGTTTGTAGGCGAAATGGACTGCTGTCGTGGTTTTTGCCACCCCGCCTTTATTATTGGCGACGGCAATGACTCTAATCATTTGAAGTCCTATAGGGTTGCAATTGGCGCGACGTGAGGCAGGCTTCTGTGGTGACTTTTCTGCCTTCTTAGTTTTGAGCTATGCCTGAATATCTGGATGGCTGTGAAGCGCCTCGCGCATAATGTCGTTTTGCGATCGCTCTTGCTGTTTTGCGATCGCTCTTGCTGTTTTGCGATCGCAACAAGCGCTTCGTATGCTTCATCCGCAAATCGTGCCGTCGTTGATTGGATATTATCAGAACGGAATCATTTTGAAACCGTATTAAGCTCACTTTGCCATAGAAAGCCTCCAGATAACCTGGCGGCACAAAGGAGCGAAGCCAAAAGTTGACAACCCTGCCAGCGGCTATCGTTTCTGGCGCTACTTTGTCCTTGAAGAGCTTCCCGGCTGAGAAGGCGGCACTTTGGTTGCAGGGCTTTGGATGGGCTTACCTGTCGGGGGCTTGCGTCCTTCGCGTGCCTATCGTTCTCTAGATTCAAACGTACCGAAACCCAGCAAGGTCACTTTGTCCCCAGTTGAGACCGTTGCCATGACTACTTCGAGGGCATTGGTCAGCACAGCCGCCGCATCCTTCTTTGTAACCTGAGCTTCTTGAGCGATCGCATCGACTAATTCTGCTTTGTTCATTTTGGTTCTCAAGCGCTACAGCTTCGATTTTATGCGGTATGTAGCGATCTACCGCACGGTGCTGAAGTGTTTCCATGAGCAAACATGACCGCTCATTGCCAGCGATCGCGTTTGTATTGTCACCAGCAAAACAACTTAAGCTAATTGCAAAAGCTTCGGCTCAACGGCTGGTACAGACGCAGCTTGCACCACGTAAATTGAGTGATACGGTGCATCAGGGCGGATGTGTTTTTCGTAAGAGTCGATCGCCAGGTCTGATGGCATCGCTTTTGCTTTGCCTAGCGCTATTGCTACTGATGCACGATCGAGCTTGACTTTCTGCATGGTGCCAATACTGCGATAGTTCACGACTGGCTTGCCCACGGCTGGCAGTTGACCTGCGCTTTTTGCTTCGGTTCTGAGCACGCGATCACCATGCCGCAAAAGATGCAATGCCTGCTCAGGACAATACTCTCTGTTCTCCCAGCAGTACCAGTCTTCCTGTTTTGGGACTGGTTTGCCTACCGGATGCACGATCGCAAGACTGACCCTTTCTTCAACCCCCAGAGCGATCGGATAGTAAGGGTAAACTGCCACAACTTGAAAGCGTTACGTCCGCGCACCCATTGCTAACAGTGCCCAATTAAATGACATGGGGACAAAGGCGTGTCGTCAAGCAGATTTGATTGCTGCACGTTTCTAGTCATAGAGGTTGATGCCATTTGCCTGTCCTCTAGATGTCATCGAAGCTAATCGCCAGAAGCGATAGGCTCACACCCTCGATGACATTAATTTAGCGCTACGACAATCAAGAGTCCGTGGGCAGCAAGCCCAATGCAATATAGCAGCTTTGCTTTACAGCGCATCCACTCGATGGATTGATTCGATGAGTTCCTCCACTGCTTCATCGTCTAAGCATTGCTGCACTTGCGACCGGAACCATGCCAGTTCTTCTGGTGACGTTGCTTGTGTTTGATAGACTAGCAACGTGCCTGCGACCCTTGCCAGGGTCAACGGTTCAGGCGAGAGATGAACGAGCAGACCACTAGCCTCTTGATACAACCCTGCTGCTGCTGCTGTATCGAGTGGATGACTCATCTGCAATGCAATCGCTTGCAAGCTCTGCTGAATGGCTTGCCGAAGCTCCGAGGGAGAAGTATCGCTCATGCCGCCAGTATAGCGACTGTGAGCACATCAGTCTTGATGCCGCCGCTGGGGTCTTTGCTAAGCGCCTTTAAGTCAGTGTCTGCCGCCTGCTTGAATACACCTTTGGTGTGGCGCTCAAACACCCGCTCACCTTTAATCTCCGTGGGTGGCTACAAGTGATCCAAGCTTCTACGGGCTTCAGCGTGAGTCTCATCAGTCATTCAGGTTCTTGTTGCTCAAAACATTCCAGAAGATCATAAGGCTCGATGAACGCTTGCAGCATCGCCAATGCTTTCTCCATTTGCGTCTTGCCAATGCCGCTCAAGCCCATCCACATGAGCGCAAAGCGGACTGCTTGCCGCTTGTTTCTGCGCTCTTCCGAGGGCAGCATCGTTAAGGGCTAACTGGGGTTCCATGCTCCTAGCCCCTGTTGCCTTGTCGATCGCTCTGCTGGCAAGATAGATCTTTGGTGGCGGCACAATTTTACGTGCTCACTCACAGCAAAGTGTTCTAACGCTCAAGCCTCCATGCTTGATCCTTTAACTTTAACGATCGACATCAGGCTGAGCGCTTGAGTCAGTGGCAATTTCCGGGTCTGGCAGCTAATCACTTTTCTTCACCCCCTTGCTGCCCCATTCTTGGCACTGCCTTGTAGCATGAGGAGTAACCCCACTTACCTCGACCATATGAGTGACTTTGAGCGTTACTACCGAGTGTTAGGACTCAAACCGGGCGCTTCCCTGGAGGCAGTCAATCAGGCTTATCGCCAATTGGCGTTCCAGTGGCATCCTGATCGTTTGCCCAAAGACGATGCAACGCTACAGGCTGAAGCGCAAGAAAAGCTCAAAGCGCTCAATCAAGCACGGGAGCAGTTGCGATCGCGCCCTCTGCACTACCGAGGTCGTACTGAGCGCAAGGCAGACAGAGACTCAGACCGAGGCTATGTCGATCGGGGCTATCCTCAGTCTTACCATGACCAGCCACCGCGCCCGGAGCCATCGCGAGCGCAAGCTTCTGCTCAAGCCACTCCATCACGATCGGATCAGTCTCCTGCCGCTGCATCACGATCGTCTGTGAAACAGCCCGCCAATTTCGCGTCTTGGCAGCAGCCATCGCCTCCGCCTGCTCCCAAGAGCCGCCGCTCGACGACTGATTTAAGTGGTACTGATTGGCAAGGAGCCGACTTGCGCGAACAGGATTTCTCCGGTCGCAACCTGAGTCACGCCAATCTGAGCCACGCGAATCTCAGCGATGCGTTTTTGCATCGAGTGAATCTCTCCCATGCCAACTTAGCGCATGCCAATTTATTTCGAGCCAATTTGCTGCAAGCGGATCTACGCCATGCCAAGCTTCAGGGCGCAAATTTGCTTGGGGCTGATTTAAGTGGGGCTGATTTAAGTGGCGCTGACCTGCAAGGAGCCAAAATGGGCGTTGCCGAAAAAATCATGGTCAAATTAACGGGTGCCATCCTCACGGGCATGATTCTGCCCGATGGCAGAGTGCACGGCTAGGCAGCTCCCAACACTAAAGCTCGGTCTGGCGTGGTGCCGCCAAAGATCACAGTTTGACTAAAATACCCCCAACTCAATCAGAGCCAGGGGGCTTAAATATAAAAAGACTGATAGCTGGCACTGAAACAATGCCACTTTAACCGCTTCCTTCATTGCTAAGGTGATTTCCGGGAAAGAAGATACCAAATTAAGCCGGGCGGATCAGGATATCCCACTTGGGTAATAAAGGATTGCGTTCTAGTCTTCTCTCCACTGCTTTCATCGCTGCTTTGGAGAGTGAAATCCCTTTTTGGTAA